>JAZNIG010000097.1:0-13571 GCA_045577355.1 Faecousia sp.
AGCATGGTGACGCACAGGCACAAAACAAGCAACAGCGCAATCATTCTTGAATGTCGTTTTGTTTTCATTGGGGATTCCTCCTTTTTTATTTTACCTGGCTTTTCAATTTTCTCGCAGGTAAGGTTATGCCAAAGCGTAACCTTTCTGCTTACATTTTAATTATAACGGAATGACAAAATTACTACAATATGGTATTTTACACAATATATACGTCCTCTTTTTTAACTTGAATACGTATTTTTTTGTTTATAACAGCGAAACTACCTCTATTTCCTAATTGTTCTTGACGCATAGCTGCAAGCTATTATATAATAAAAACGTTGGGTGGCAGCAAAAAGCCTTTTATAAAGTTTGAAACACAGGGAAGCAGATTGGCTCCCCTGTGTTTTTTATTCAACTGTGACAGATTTCGCCAGATTTCTGGGCTTATCCACATCGCAGCCCCGGCACAGGGCTGTATAGTAGGCAAAAACCTGCAGCGGAATCAGACTCAAACTGGGCTGCAGCACCGGATGAACCCTAGGCACCGCGATGCAGCTATCGGCAATTGTCAACGCCTGCTCCTCCATTCCTTCCAGCACGATGCACATGACATTCGCGCCTCTTGCCTTGACCTCTTTCACATTGGCCATGGTTTTATCAAACAGGGGCATGACTGTGTTCACCGCCACCACCAGTGTTCCCTCCTCGATTAGGGAGATGGGGCCGTGCTTCAATTCACCGGCCGGATATGCCTCGCTGTGCAGATAGGCTACTTCCTTTAGCTTCAAGCTTCCCTCCAGGCAGACCGCGCTGTCCATATTCCGACCCACATAGAACGCATCATGCCGTCCATGGTAACGGCTGGCCAAAACTGGCACTTCTGCAGATTCTCTTTGCTCAGCACCCGCTCCACAGCCTGTGGCAGCTTCTCCAGCGCCTGCACCAACGCATTGTATTCTGCCTCAGGCATAGTGTCCAATTCACGGGCCATATGCAGGGTCAGCATATACACCACCGCCAACTGCGTGGAAAATGCCTTGGTGGTAGCCACAGCGATCTCAGGACCTGCCCAGGTATAGATCACCTGATCGGCCAGCTTTGCAATGGCTGAGCCCACTACATTGACGATGGCGAGAGTACCGGCACCCAGCCGCTTTGCCTCCCGCAGCGCCGCCAGGGTGTCTGCTGTCTCACCGGACTGACTGATGATGATCACAAGATTACTCTCGTCGATGACCGGGTCACTGTACCGAAACTCGGATGCCATTACCGCTTCGGTTGGAATCCGGCAAGCCTTTTCAATAATATATTTGGCTACCACGGACACATAGTATGCCGAACCACAGGCCACCAGATAGATCTTTTTCACATTTTTCAGGTAATCTCCGGTCAGTTTTATGCCGTCTAATTGCACCCTTCCATCCTTGATCCGGGGACTGACCGTATCATGGATCGCCTTGGGCTGCTCCATGATCTCCTTGAGCATAAAATGCTCATAGCCCCCTCGCTCTGCCGCTGACAGCTCCCATGTGATCTTCTCCCGCTTTTTCTCAATTCGATCTCCATAAGCGTTATAGAACCGCACAAAATCAGCGTCAAACACTGCCAATTCCCCATCATCCATATAGGCAATATTCTGGGTATATCGGAGAATCGCAGGCACATCGGAAGCTACAAAATTTTCTCCTTCTCCAAATCCAAAAATCAACGGAGAATCCTTCTTCGCCGCAATAATCGTACCCGGTACATCCTGACACATAATCCCCAGTGCGAAGCTGCCTTTGATCCGGGACAGAGCCATACGGACCGAACCAAGAAAATCATTGCCTCGCTCATAAAAATAGCCTACCAAATTGGCCGCCACCTCCGTATCCGTCTCCGAATAGAAGCAGACACCCTGCTTTTCCAGCCACCGGCGCAGTGCAGCCTCATTTTCAATGATACCGTTATGCACCAGGGATATTTTCCCCGAATCCGACAGATGGGGATGACTATTTGCGTCAGAAGGCGCGCCATGGGTAGCCCAGCGGGTGTGTCCAATTCCCACAACCCCTGAAATGGCTTTTCCGTCCTCCACCTTATCCTTCAGTACCTGCAGTCTGCCCTTGGTCTTCACCACCTGAAGCCCCTGGGATGTCTCCACACAGATGCCTGCAGAGTCATAGCCCCGGTATTCCAGCTTACTCAGTCCGTCCAACAAAATCGGTACGGCCTGTTTTATTCCCGCATATCCCACAATTCCACACATAACCATTCCTCCATCATTCCATGAAATAGTGTATGCATTTTAAGGTTTTGCAAATTGCCGTTTTGCACTGTATTTTTGCACATTCAAACTGTAATACAAAAATTATGACCAATGCTGCCTATTTACAGCATTGGTCAAATTAATCTCAGGATGTCTGGCGGTAGTCTGTCCAATTCAAAAAGTGCCTGCAAACCAATCGGTATCGCACCGGTTCCAATCAACATCCGGCTTCCTTCCCCACCATCATCATAGCAAAACACCGGACTCCACCCATTGCGCAAATTCCTGCAAGTACCGTCCCAGGTGCCACCTTTTCCGTAGGTACACTGGGCAACCAATACCATATCCGCCAGGCAGTGGATCACACGATTCCGACTTAATGCCCGCTGGGCAGAAAAGGCCGCGTCAAAGCTATCCTCCGAAAGGTACAGCATATTTCTTCGCATGGGATGACCTTCCAGACTGTCAGCCACCACACTGATAACCTGTCCGCCACACGCCAGACAGGCTTCCTGAGCAGCCCGGTCCGCGCCTCTGGCATTACCGGATACCAGCACATAACCTTGCAAAGCGGCCTGCCGCCCCACTTCCTCCGCAAAAGTCAGATTCATCGGTGCCATATCCCGGCTTCCCACCAGGGCCACTGCCGGTTTGGTCAGCACAGATATATCCCCCTTAGTCCAAAGGCAGCCAGGGCAGTCCAGGCCCAGGCGCTTCCGCAGCCTTAGGGGATACTTTTCACTGGCTCTGCTCAACGGGTAGCAGTCCTTTTTCGCCCCCTTGTTCAAATACCACTGCAACTGCAGAGTATCCGACAACAGACCTACGATCCGCCCGGCGTTTTCCCGATCATAGCCGATGGAAACCAATGTTTCCACCGTTACGTGCTGCGCCGTTTGCAGTTTTTCCATGGATCGTACACGGGATGCCAATGTCCGAAGCTGGGAAACTGACAGCACCCTGCGTGCAGGATCACCCAAATGGCTGGTTAACAGCAGGAATCCCTGCTCCCGTCCGTTCAACGAAAACGCTTCTTAATAACCGGTGCCTTGACTGCTTCCTCAGTCAGGGTGCCGTCCTCGCCCAGAAGCATGGACCGTATCTGATAATCGGAAAATTTCGCAATGTCATCCAGTTTGGCCTTTTCCGGGAAGTTCCCCAAAATGGACCAAGCCACACCTTTTCGCTTCGCCCTGCCTGTCCTTCCGATCCGGTGGATATAGTATTCATTTTCCTCCGGCACATCAAAATTGATCACACAGTCCACGTCATCCACATCGATTCCGCGGGATGCTACATCTGTAGCGATGAGGATAGAAAGCTTGCCATCCCGGTACTTCTGCATGGTTTTTTCCCGCTGGCTTTGGCGAATATCACCATGGATACAATCACAATCCGCGCCTGCACGCTGAAAATCATCACTGAGCCGCTGACACATATGCTTGGTATTACAAAAGATCATGACCCGCTCATAGCCTTGGCTGCGGATCAGGCGCAGCGTAGTCTCCGCCTTTTCCAGCGGTGTTACGGTGATGGAATATTGGTCGATATCCGGCCGATCCTCCCGCTTAGGTTCCACCGTGATCTCCACCTCATCCCGCTGGTACATCCAGGAAACAGTCATGACCTCCTGAGAGATGGTAGCGGAAAACAGGCCCAGATTTTTGCGGTTCTTTACCTTTTCAATAATACGGGTCACATCCTTGAAAAAGCCCATATCCAGCATCCGATCCGCCTCGTCCAGTACCACAGTCTGGATCTTATCCAAACGGATATTTTTTCTGTTATAATGGTCCATCAGCCGACCGGGAGTGGCCACCACGATCTGGGGCTTTTTCTCCAGTTGCTTAGCCTGACCTACGATACCTGCACCGCCGTACAGCACTGCTACCCGAATACCCTGATAATAAGTAAGCAAACCCCGCAGTTCATCTCCGATCTGGATCGCCAGTTCTCTGGTAGGTGCCAGGATTAGGCCCTGAACATCCTCACAGTCTGCATCCACATGCTCGATCATAGGAATTCCAAAAGCAAAAGTCTTGCCGGTACCGGTAGGTGCCTTGGCAATCACATCCTTCCATTGCATGAACGGTGGGATCGCTTGCTGCTGAATGGTAGTGGGATAGCCGTAGCCTTTTTTCTCCAGCGCTTTCAGCATGGCATCCGATAACCCCAGCGCCTGAAACGTTGTCTCTTCCATTAAAATCTTCCTTTAATTTTTTTCTTATTGTAACAGGTTTTTGCAGAATATGCAACCATAAGCTGAGGAGCGTCGATACGTGCAAACCTGCAGCAGTTTTTTGCTTGTACTTCCCTTATGCCTTGCATCTATTCTGATTGATCGAACTGTGTCAGTTGCCGCAGCAACCATGCACAAGGAGATTACCCAGTATTTCAATGGTCTTTTTGATAATTTGAATACCCAATAAACTGAAATTTTTAGAAATTTAAGAATTCCCTATCCAGCAACAGTGGACAAGCAATCAATAATATGTTATATTTTATTATGATATTGTATGTACAAATCGCCTTAAATAAGGAGGCAAACGCAAATAATGGGTAAACTAATTGTAATTGAAGGTACTGACGGCTCCGGCAAGTCCACCCAGTTCCGCATGTTGTCTGAGCATCTGAAAAATGACAACGTGCAATTTCACCATCTGGTATTCCCCCGATACGATCAGGCAAGCTCTGCGCTAATCCGTATGTATCTGGGCGGCCAGTTCGGCACAAAGCCTGCAGACGTAAATGCCTACGCTGCCTCTGCCTTCTATGCGGTGGATCGCTATGCATCCTACAAAACAGATTGGGGCCAGTGGTATGAAAATGGCGGTTTGGTGCTCTCCGACCGCTATACCACTTCCAACGCAGTCCATCAGGCCTCCAAGGAACCGGAAGAAAGACAGCAAGATTATCTAAAATGGCTCTACGACTTTGAGTATGAAAAGCTGAGACTGCCCCGCCCAGATTTGACCATTTATCTGGATGTGCCCACCGATTTTACGGAGCGCCTTCTGCGCCACCGGGAGCAGGATACAAACACCCAGGCGGATATTCACGAGCAGGATACCCAGTATCTGGCCACCTGCCGCCAAACCGGCCGGAGGGCCGCTGCCTATTATGGCTGGACTGTCATTCACTGTGTAAAAAACGGTGCCATGCGCTCCATTGAGGATATTCATCAGGAAATTTATCAGCATGTGCAAAAATGCCTGGAGGATTAATCTATGGTATATCTGTTATTGGGAACCGGTTTTGAGGAAACCGAGGCAATTGTCCCATTGGATCTGATGCGGCGCGCAGGGATTCAGATTTTGACAGTGGGCATCAACGGCAAGGTTATATACGGTGGGCATGGTATTGGTGTAGAAGCTGACATCACATTGGACGAAATGGATCTGACACAGCTTGACATGATCGTCATCCCCGGCGGACTTGGCGGTGTAGCCTCTATCCGGGCCAGCAAGCCTGCTATGAAGGCCCTGGCATCCGCCTGGGAGAGTGGCAAATATGTGGCAGCCATCTGCGCGGGTCCCACGGTACTGGCAGATCTGCACATTACAGACGGCAGGCAGGCTGTCTGTTACCCCGGCTGTGAAACCGGCATGGGAAATGCCAAAATCCTTTCGGATGTACCCTGCGTGCAAGACGGAAGACTTATCACCGGCACATCTGCCGGATGCGCTATCCCCTTTGGCTTGGCTTTGATCGCTGCTCTGAGAGGCGAAGCGGCAGCCAAGACCGTACAGGATCAGATCGTGATTCGCTGACAGGAGGTACAACATGGATAACGAACGTAAGGATGCTCAACAGCCACAGGACGAAAACTGGCTGGATGAAATATTGGGTGCATCCACTTCTACAAAAGAAATTGGCCCCGATGAACATGCCGTTTCCTCTGCTGGTCTGACCCACCCGAATGATCTGGAGCTGGAGCGCATTTTGTCCGAGCTTATGCAGGGCAAGCAGCCACAGCCTGTAGCTGCCGAACAAATACCAGCTTCTGCAGAATTTACCCAGCAATTTACTCCACCTCAAGAGGAAATGCCGGAAGCTGACAAAGCAGCGCCCGTCCAGATCCCCGACGAAGTCCCCGCCCCTGAAAAGCGAAGCAAAACCAACGCGGTCTCTGTCCGCAAAGGCCGCCCCAAGCCCAAAAAGGGTTACGGTCTTCTGGGTATCCCCCACATTCTTTCTACGTTCATCTGGCTCGGGATCATCATTACTGTTGGCGTATCTCTCGGTCGCACTCTCTGGGTATGTTGTGCGGACTTAATGGCATTTGGCAAGGAATCCCAGCAAGTGACCGTTACCATTACGGAAAACGATGACATTATCTCCATTTCCCAAAAACTCGGAAATGCCGGACTGATCCGCTATCCCGGATTGTTCAAATTGTTTGCCGAAGTTACCGGCAAGGATGACAACATCAGTGCCGGCACCTTTACCCTAAATTCCCAGTTCGATTATAACGCCATGATCAACGCCATGGGCGCCCACTCACCCAGCCGGGAGGAAGTGGACATTATGTTCCCAGAGGGCTATACCTGTGCTCAGATTTTTCAGCTTTTAGCTGATAAGGGTGTGTGCAGTGTGGCTGAACTGGAGGAATATGCCGTCAATGGAGAACTGGATGATTACTGGTTCCTGGAGGGTGTTGAGCGGGGCAGCAAATACTGCCTGGAGGGATATCTGTTCCCGGACACCTATACCTTCTATACTAACGACGACCCGGAGCGTGTGCTGGAAAAGTTTCTGGATGCCTTTGATACCCGTTTTACCGACTTGATGAAGAGCAAGCTGGAGCCCTTGAACCAACATTTGGCTTCTGTGCTGTCCTCTCGCGGCTATAGCAAGGATTATATTGAAGCACACAAAATCACCATTCGGGAGATCGTCATTATTGCCTCCATGATTGAAAAGGAAACCTCCGGTGACGAGGAAAGCTACACCATTTCTTCTGTAATTTACAACCGCTTAACAAATCCCAGCAATTATCCCCATCTGAACATCGATGCCACGCTGATCTACGCGCTGGATGGCAACATCGACCCGGAAACCGGAAAGACCAAGCCTTTGACACAAAAAGATCTGGAGATGGACCACCCCTACAATACCTATGTACAAACCGGTCTGATCCCCGGCCCGATTTCCAACCCGGGCCGAAACAGCATCGATGCCGCCCTGGATCCTCTGGACACCTCTTATTATTTCTATGTGTTTAATCCTAAAGCCGGAAAGCATCTCTTTGCTAAAACCAGAGCAGAGCATGAGAAAAATGTCAACTATGTAGAATCACTGGGTTAACACAATGAGAAAAATAGAATTATTAAGCCCAGCCGGAGATATGGAACGGCTGAAAATGTCGGTCCTGTATGGCGCGGACGCAGTCTATCTGGCCGGCACCGACTTTGGGATGCGCTCCTTTGCCGGGAATTTTACCTCAGAGGAGCTGCCCCTGGCGGTCCGGTTTGCCCATGCGCACGGTGTTAAAGTCCATGTGACTGTAAACACCATGCCCCGCAACGACGAGGTTATGAAGCTCCCTGCCTATCTGGAGCTGCTTCAGGATGCAGGTGTGGATGCGCTGATACTGGCGGATCTAGGTGCATTTACCCTGGCCGGCAAATACGCACCTAAATGCCAACGCCACATCTCCACACAGCAGTCTATTGCCAATTACGAATGTGCCAAGGCCTGGTATGAGCTGGGTGCCCAACGGGTAGTGCTGGCTCGGGAGCTAAGCCTGGAAGAGATTTGCACCATTCGGCAAAACACACCCAAAGAACTGGAGATTGAAACCTTTGCCCATGGCGCCATGTGTGTCAGTTACTCCGGGCGTTGTCTGCTCAGCAACTACATGACCGGACGGGACTCCAACCGGGGCGCCTGCGCCCAGCCTTGCCGCTATCAATATGCACTGATGGAAGAAAAGCGACCGGGCGAATATTTCCCGGTGTATGAGGATGAAAAGGGCACTTATATTCTGAACTCCCGGGATATGTGTATGATCGACCATCTTCAGGAACTGACCGACGCGGGTGTAGACTGCATTAAAATCGAGGGCCGGGCGAAATCCGCCTACTACGCCGCCATTGTGACCGGTGCATATCGTCACTGTATTGACGACATAGCTGCAGGTCTTCCAACAGACCCGGTATGGCGGGACGAAGTGGAACGGGTATCCCACCGTGTCTACTCCACGGGCTTCTACTTTGGCCAGCCCGGCCAATACACCGAACATTCCCGGTACATCCGCCAGTGGCAGATCTGCGCGATTGTGGAAAACTGCGACGAAAAGGGTCTGGCCCTGTGTTCTCTGCGCAACAAGTTCTCCCAAGGGGATACTATAGAAGCTGTTGGCCCGGATATGAAACCCTTCCCCTTTACCGTCTCAGCCATGCAGGATACAGAAGGCGGTATACTTACCGAACCAAAGACACCCCAAATGAAGTTCTACTTGCAGCTTCCCCAGCAGGTTCCTGCTTACACCATCCTGCGCAAACACGTAGACCTATCCGCAAAGTAAGAAAAAAGGGGCTGTAAAAAACGCATATTTATTCCGTTTCATCCATAAAATAAATTTACGGCGGGAGTAACCCCCCGCCCTACGGTATCTCCGGTGAGATGTTTGTAGGGCGGGGGCTTGCTCCCGCCGGTCATTGCGTAAATTGATACGAGTTATTTTACAGCCCCTTTTTATATTCCTCCAACAATCGTGAATCCATTATCGTTTAAACTTCTCGCACAGAGCGTTGATCTGATCTGTCATCTTTGCCAATTCCTTATTAGATGCACCTTTCATCGCTTCGATCAATCTTACCAGCCGTTTACCGGCCACAACCAAACGGTCATACACCTCATTGGCCCGTTTGCGACCGGTGCCCTTCCGAAGAACCCGGACCACGATTCCCTTCTGGAAGCACTCACCGCTGATCAGGTCATAGCCGTCACCGCTATAGGGCGCAATGGCAGGAAATCCCAGCCGACTCTCTACTGTACTTACAAAGCTATCGCAGACCGTGTCATCACCGTGGTTGACAAATACACGCTTAGGGGCTACTGTCATGCTTCCCAGCCATTTCAGCAGCATATCCCGGTCCGCATGGCCGGATATACCATCCATCTCCCGGACGCTTGCGTGAACCTGTATCACCTCTCCAAACAGCTTTACCACAGACGCGCCGTCTACCAGCTTCCTTCCCACTGTTCCTGCTGCCTGATAGCCCACAAACAGAATTGTGGATTCCTCACGCCACAGATTGTGCTTCAAGTGGTGACGGATGCGTCCAGCCTCACACATACCGGAAGCAGATAGAATCACCTTCGGCTCATTATCAAAGTTAATCAGCTTGGATTCTTCAGAGGTCACAGACAGTTTAAGTCCCGGGAATGTAATAGGATCAATCCCCTGGGCCAACAGGTCCAATGTCTGCTGATCGTAGTAATCCACCATACCGCTGGCATAGATTCTTGTGGCTTCCACTGCCAGCGGGCTGTCTACATATACCGGGAAACCATCGTGTCCCTGGATTGCGCCGCTGTCCTTAATGGTACGGATCAAATACAGAAGCTCTTGTGTTCTGCCGATTGCAAAGGCCGGAATAACCACATTTCCGCCCCGGTCAAAGGTCTCCTGGAGAATCTGAGTCAGCTGGCCTGCGTAATCCGGCCTTGCTCCATGTAGGCGGTCACCATAGGTGGACTCAATCACCACATAATCTGCATTCACAGGCATTTGAGGATCCCTGATCAGCGGACGGTTCACATTGCCCAAATCGCCGGAAAACAGCAGTGTGCGCTCCTCTTCCGCCTCCCGTACCGTCAGATAGATACTGCCAGAACCCAGCAAATGACCCGCATCATAAAAGCATAGGGTAATACCGTCAAACACCTTCACTTGCTTTCCGTATGGATACCCCTTGAACTGCTGCAGGGTGTGCTCTGCATCTGCAACCGTATACAGCGGCACATAGGCCGACTCACCGGAACGCTGGGCTTTTCTATTTTGCCATTGGGCCTCCGTTTCCTGAATATGGGCAGAGTCCCGCAGCATGATATTGCACAGCTTTTGGGTGGCTTCTGTTGCGTAGATGGGCCCCTTATATCCTTTTGCCACCATAGCTGGCAGCATACCGGAGTGGTCAATATGAGCATGGGTCAGAAGAACCGCGTCAATATCTCCAGGCAGTACAGGAAGCACGCAATTCTCATAAGTATCCCCGCCTTGCTCCATACCACAGTCGATCAAGATCCGCTTGTCACAAACTTCCAGCAGCGTGCAGGAGCCGGTCACCTCGTGAGCCGCGCCTAAAAATGTCAATTTCATCCCGATTCCTCCTGATCCATAATCTTGTTGAAAATATCACAGGGCGTCCAAGAAAGGATCCCCCATCTTGAACGCCCTTTTAATACTATTTTGATTAATCCAGCAACTTTTTGACAGGGGCCAGCTGGATGGGCTTATCCAGAACAGCCATAACTGCCAGAACCACATAGGCCGCAGTCTTCAGCAGCGACAGGATACCGCTCAGGAAATTGGAAATTCTGCGAATAACATTCAGATTCACATAAACATCGAAAATAGCCAACATGGACTCAAATACATAAACAATATCCGGCAGAAGGCCAATGACCATATTCAGCAAGGAATATGCCAGTGCAACTATCAGTGCAGTCAAAGCGGACACGCGCAGCGTCTGATCCTTCTCGCACAGCAGTATGTAACCCACTACCAGAAGACCGACAGTATAGCCTCCGAAAAAGAACAGCAGAGTCACGATCACACCCGCAGCTTTTGCAGAAAGTCCGAGTCTTGTTTTCTCCATAGTAATCCCTCTTTCACAGTAAATTTCCAAGTGTTTTGCTGTTCTTATTATACCATGAAGTGCAAACGAAATGGTATAATACAGCCACATTTTCCGGTTCCCGGCAAAGCCGGGGAGGAAAATGGCGATAATTCGGTATAATAACTGCTTTCGCAGTTATTATACCATATTTATTGTTACAGTCAACATTTTTTACAATGCCTCCCATCATTAAAAGGGCCGAATCACACCGCATGCTATTTTCGTGCCGGAATTTCCGGCTGGCTGGGTATGCAAATCATCCGGTCCGCTGTGGATCACTACCGTTCGTCCCATCACGTCCTGCAAGCAGAAGCGATTTGTCATCACCGCCAAAAACGCTTTGCCGTCGCAGGAAAACAGAGGCGGCAGGTCCCCCGCATGCTGGGGATGGGGTTTTGCTTGGGGGTTATAGTGACTGCCGGTATCAGCAAATGCCGGACCGGTACATTCCTTTCCCTCATGGATATGCAGTGCGAAAATTCCTGTCTGACTTTTAGGAAGACCACAAATCTCCGAAGTTATCAGTATATTGTTTCCAATCTCATAAAATTTCACGGTTCCATACAGGCAGGGCGCCTGCTCTCCGCCTGCCATCCGGGCTATGGCCTCGGGATACCTGTTTGGAATACGCATACTATCACCTCAAGGCAGTATATGCAGCACAAACAAGACAAGTGCAGATTTCCTGTGTTTGGAGCGTCTCACGCATTTTAGAGGCAACATCGTCCTGTCAACCACGCAACTGCACCTGTAATAGAAATAACTACACATAACAACCATAAAGAACTCCAAGTCATAGACTCGGAGTTTTTTCTAAAACGCTATTATTCTCGGTGTGTAGTTGTTACGCAACTGGTTCATTAAACCATGTGGGTATGTTTTGTGATCCACTGCTTCATTTTAATTGAAAGCCAGAAAGAATAAATGCCGAATGTGATTATTGTAAGTAAAAACCACTTGATATAATTGCCAAATAATTGTGCTCCATTGCCATCAAAAGTCAATTTATGTCCATCGATAATAGTATGCTTTACATACCAGGATTCCTTTAAACAAATTGCCCAGGGTGCGCCTAATCCAAGCGTAAAAATGATGATAATTGCCTGCAACATGCCAATGCCTATCATCCCGAGCAAGCCGCCTGTGAATTTAGATTCCATGATTTTTCCTCCTAATGTGCAAAATATAAAGCTATACACAACTGAAGGTTACGCACACCGAAAAACGCAAACTCCGGTTGTTGCTACACAAACTATATAAGCATCGAGAAACTTTGACTTATACGCAACGTGCAATTTTCATTTTATCAAATTAATAATACAGAGGCATTGGCACAGCAATTCCTGTAAAACAGAAAGTTTTATCGCACAAAACTTGATAAAATTTGTATTATAATATTATTGTATCACACATTGTGATATTTTCAATATTATTTTGATGATATTTCAAAAAGCTACAATGTGAAGTTATGGCTCACGCCATAGTGAGGTTTTTTGCTATCACACAAAGTGAAGTTCAGTCTGCCACTCACGCCCGCAGGCACTTCACGATGCTCAGTATCACTTCACGCATCCAAGGTATGCTTCCGTGCCACAAGGCACATTTAGTTTCCAACCTTACATTATTCAAATCGGGTCTTTCTCCAAAATAAAAAGCATACCTTGCGGTGTGCTTTTTATTTTGTCTCTCTTGTACGAAAAAGAACTGGGTGAAAACCGGGAATTTTCACAATTTATTACCATTTTAACAATTCAAAAAACATTTCTACAATTACCGCACCAGAAACCAAGCCAATAATTATTGAACTAACAACGACCAAAGTCTTAATCCATTTTTGTTCTATCTCTTTTTTATATCGAAAAAGTGAAACTGCAAAATATACAAATTCAGAACATAATAGAATTATCGAAAGAATTATAGGTATTTTCTGATTCAATGCATCTGCATACAAATACATCTTGGTCGCATCAAATTCAAAAGGTTCACAAGGAATTTTTGGCAGTAAACAAAAAAACAATGTTAATGTAACAATAAAAATTACACACAAATAAAATAATAAGCCTACAATAGACATTTTATTTCTATCTTTTTTTAGTGTGTATTTACCTTTATCAAAGAAACTCTCTTTTTCAATCAATATTTTTGCCAATGTGTTGTTTTTAACTGTAATGTACTTACATTTAGAGATTCTGCTATCATAGCAAGTACTTATTCTTGCAAACACGAGAATAAAGAAAAGAAGAATTGGGAGCATATACACAGTATCACCGCCTTGGGTGTATTATAGCATAAAAGCGGCGCAGGAGCAAGATATTAGTGATATTCTGTGCTGCGCACAGAGTGATATTATGCCTTACGGCATAGTGATATTTTTGCTATCGCAAAAGTTATATTATATTTGCCATTAGCTGCCAAAGGGCAATATCACTCGACATTAGCCGAATATAACTGCGGAGCAATATCACTCGCCAAAGGCAAATATAACTAAAAAA
>JAZNIG010000098.1:0-6683 GCA_045577355.1 Faecousia sp.
GCGCTTGCGGGCAGTTTTCTTCTTCGGTGCTATCCGTTCCCTGTACGTTTCCCATGCGTCGCTGACTTCCCGGGTGATCACCACCGGAACGTCCGCTTCTCTCTCTTCCAAAACACCCAAAATTCCCAGTACCACCTCCGCTTCCGGTTCTTCTTTTTGAAGCTCTTGCTGCAGTTTTTCATCCAACTGTGCAGTTGACATTTCCGCAAATTCTTTGCACAGGCAGGTTTTAATCTCTCTCATAGGAACCTCCCTTTTTGTCGCAAGATTGCCAAAACTCTAAAACATAGGCAATTCTGGATATGAACTCCCCGTTTGTGGGTCTCCTGTATGGGCCCTGCCCATCATAGGAAAAATACCATTGCCATGCTGTTTTGCTGCCGTTTTCCCACGCCATTCGGATTGCCTCACGAATCGCCTGGTCGACCTGTTCCTCGGAATTCAGCTTACAGTGCAATGAGATCTCTAAGTAAATATCCTTTGCCAATGCCCGCGTCGGATCTTCAAACTGCAGGAGGATTGCCCGCTTTAACAATTCAAAGCCAATGCATTTTGTGGGCATCCCCAATTCCATCAGCACAACAAGCGTTGCACCGCGAAGGTCACATTTTCCAAGATGCCGTGCCAATAATAAAACATGACGCAGTGTTTCACTAATGGTACTATCCATATGCTCCCTCCTTCTCTCTCTGGGTACATTATTACACAGAAAAGGCACTTTGTCTATCGAAAAAAGTCGAAAAGCTTTTTTCTCCTCTGAATTATATATCATTATTTACATAACCTTTTGGGGTCCTGGCGTCCGTAGATGCTGTTTTGTGATGCTTTGCCCGCTCTATGTAATAACGGATTTGCGTTTTGTTGGCTAAATAGTGTGCCAATATGGGAATCCTATTCTCCACATTCGTTTTGGAGGATTTCCTATGGGTGAATACTTTTGCGGTTGGTATTACCGCTGCCAGTCTGTTAATCAGACATTTGCAATTATCCCGTCTGTTCATAAAACCGGAGAACGCGATTTCTGCACAATCCAATTGATCACCGACACAAACGCATACCACGCACAATTTCCTTATGACGATTTCCAGAAGAATGATGACACAATCTGCATCGGGAACAATCGGTTTGGAAAGTCGGGGGTCTCCTTGGATATCCACACCCACCAATTCCGTGTTGCGGGTTCTGTTCGCTTTGGTGCCTTCACCCCCATTCGGTATGACATTATGGGCCCGTTTCAATATGTTCCCTTTATGCAGTGCCGGCACAGTGTTTACAGTATGCATCACCGGGTAGACGGGCAAATCAGGGTCAACGGCGTTCCCTATGTGTTTCAGAACGCCGTGGGCTATCTGGAAGGTGACCGGGGGCACTCCTTCCCCAAGGATTACGTCTGGACCCAATGCAGCTTCCCGGAGGGCGCACTCATGCTGTCGGTTGCGGATATCCCTTTGGGCCGGTTTCACTTTACCGGGGTCATCGGCATCCTTCTGCTCCGCGGAAAAGAATACCGCCTTGCCACCTATCTGGGGGCAAAAGCAGTCATAATTAAAGATGGCGAGATCGTTGTCCGGCAAAGCCGTTTCTGTCTGACTGTAAAGCAACTGGGCCTGCCGGGGCATCCGCTTCAGGCACCGGTGGGCGGTGCTATGACAAGAACCATCCACGAACACCCCTCCTGCAAGGTGTACTACCGCTTCACCGATGGCAATGTCACACTGTTGGAATTTGAGGCACCAAACGCCGCCTTTGAATATGAATACTGAGGGAGGAATTATCCCCCCTATAAACAAAGAAAAGATCTGAATACGATATATCCAGAGGCAGGACTCGTTTGCATTTTCTTCCGCCATGGCGGAAGAAAATAGAGGTTTGGCTCGGTCCAGCTCTCGCCGGCAACGCTCGTCCGCGTTGCATTTACATTATTCGAGTCCCGCTCTGCACTAAAAAAGACAGCCACCCGGATGGGTGACTGTCTTTTTTGGTTGCGGAGGCAGGACTCGAACCTACGACCTCCGGGTTATGAGCCCGACGAGCTTCCAACTGCTCTACTCCGCGATATCTTTACCGCACAGGGCATCACCCTGAGTGCTTGGGTATTATACCATGGCCCATTTGGTTTGTCAACCCCTATTTCATCGACACCGTTCCGCAAAATTCCAACGGCCCCTATCTATCGGTAAGCACTGTTATCCAGCATCATCAGTCCGTTTTATTGTACCCGTTTTAGATTAAAATATTAATAGGTATCCAGAATACATTTTCCTGTTGACAAGTACGTGTTCATGTACTAATATAACTACATACAGGTTGCAATGTACTCTTGCGTGTACTCGTCCGGTTCTCGCAGACACATACAACAACTTGCAGCATGGAGGTAGTATTATGGACAGCTTATATGACAGCATCCTTTCCCTGTGCGCTCGCAATGGGATCCGCCCCGGCCGTCTCTGTGACGAACTGGGATTAAGCCGCGGTCTGATCACCGATCTGAAAATGGGCCGTAAAAAAGGTGTCAGTGCGGAAACTGCCCAAAAAATCGCCGCTTACTTCGGTGTATCCGTGGGCTACTTGCTTGGTCAGGAGGATACTGCCCCGTCCGCAGACATTTTGGATCAAGTAGATATTGCCTTTTATGGAAATTTTAAGGAATTGGATGAGGAGCAGAAGGAAACTGTCCGGGATATGGTACGCCTGATGCGGGAAAGGCGGACAACGAAACAGAGGGACTGACTGTGTTTGAGATTTCAGATTTTTATGATTATTGCAGGGAACATCACGTAGATGTGATTCCCTACATGGGCTGCCCTAGCCCTGGGGCTACAATTCGGGACCAGGGATGCTATGCGGTGTTTCTGGATTTTTCTAAAATCCGCTCTACTCGGCTTTTGCGGGGTGTATGCTACCATGAACTGGGTCACGCAGCAACCGGCGCACTGCACAAAGTAAACAGCCCCTACGAATTGGTAGAGCGCAGTGAATACCGGGCCAACCGCTGGGCTGCGGAGCACTATTTGTCTGACGCGGATTTCCGTGCCGCTTTTGCTGATGGTTATACGGAGCCCTGGCAATTGGCTGAATACTTTGATTTGCCGGAAGCAGATGTAAAAAACGCCCTGACCTACTGGGCAGAGCGAAAAGGTATTGATTTTAATACAGTGTAAAGACCCGCTTGCAGCTGCAAGCGGGTCAGGTTTTTATTCTGCATTTGTCGCATTTTTGAGCGCCGGGGTAATGAAACTAGTTACCGTGCCCACAGTAGCATCGTATGTAAGGAAAACGGTTTTTTCCTCTTTCTCCACCGCCTGCACCAGCAGGTGGCCGTCATTGTGGAAACAGAATACCCCTTCCTCCAGGGTAACCCAGCCGGTAGCCACGCTGCCATCCGCTTTCAGATAATACTTATCTTCGCCAATGGTGATCCAGCCACCAGCTTGCATAAGGCCGTTTTCATCAAAATAATAGCGTTTTTCCTCAATGGTGCGCCAGCCATGGGCCGCCTCACCGTTGCTTAACAGATACATAATACCCGCATCTGTGGTCAGCCAACCGGTACGCATGGCACCGGTGTCACTGAAGAAACGAGCCTTGCCATTAATTTCGGCCCATCCCGTTGTGACCGCACCGTCCTCCCGCAGATAATAATTCACACCGTCATAGCAGAACCAACCTGTCCGCGGAGCGCCAAACTCATAATAATGCCAAACACCCTGTTCCAGAATCCAGCCATTGTACGATGCCTGGGTTTCAGCCTCTTCTTCAACATCTGCTGCACCCACAGTAAAGGGAATGGTAAGCAGCGTCACTTCCTGCTCCATAACCGCTATCTGGCCATCCTGCATATAGCTACACTGTCCATCCGCATACAGCCGATATGTATAAGCGCCCACTTCCAGGCTTTGAAAGCCCTTCTCCGGCTTAAAATCGGTTGCCAGCTCATAGGCACCGCTGTTCTTTTGGATGGCTTCCTGAATAACTATATTTCCCTGCGAGTCCGTGACTCTGATATGGACCTGCGCAATGGTGCTGTAGGTTGCGGTAATCTCTCCAGCCAACACAAACCCGCTGCCAGGTGTCAGTGTGCTTGGGCTATCCGCGTCAGAGATGCTAATATCCGCAGAATTGAAGCACAGCGGCTTCACCGTTTCTGCCAATACATAGCAGATTCTTCCACTGTCCTGTACCTGATAGAAATACTCTCCCAGCGTATTTTCGTACAGTCCGGTAACCTGCAAACGCTCTCCCTGGGCCGCCGTACGGGTCTGTTCACACGCCGCCTCACCGGATTCCGGGCTGCAAGGCTGTGTATACAACTCTGTCGGTCTGACCACCTGCACATACAGATTGCTGCGGTACTCCGTACAATTATCCAGATATTCCTTCTGTCCAAAAACCACAATTCCCTCAAATGTGGCCCAACTGTCATAATACTCGGCAAACTCCTCAATTGTACAGGAGGCCGCATAACCGGCATAGGGGCACAGTGTATAGCCATAGCTTTCCGTGAAATACACCATTCCGTTCAAAATGGCATAGATTACCACAGCATGTCCATAGCGGGAGCCGGCCGCTGTTCTGGTTTTCTGGAATCCTACCAGAATATTGTATACATCCCGGGTTCCGTTCCGGCTGGCTGCATTCAGCGCATCCTTCAAGGTATATCCGTCTGCCGCCGAATAGGGCTTAACACGATGGCCCCCGTCGGTGTATTCCTTATCCTTATATTTATCAAATTGATCCCTGCCATCGGCCAGGATCGCCCACTCATTAATTCCCAGGCAAGAAAGCTGATAGCTGGCAAGCAGCCCACAGTAACCCTGTAGGGAAGATTTTCCACTGTCAGACAATGCATACCAATAATGCCGCCGAATATTCTTGCGGACCTGATCAACCTCCGTGTCTGTGGCAGCAGATGCGCCCATAGGGAGCACAGCTACGATCAGCAGCAAGCTCATAATCAGGGTAGCAATTCGCTTCATCAACTGTACTTCCTCCCAACTTTGTTCCTGTAAAAAACAAACATTGGGTCAATTATAACATCTTGTAACCAAACAATCAAGGGATTTCAGGAAAATTATTACAAAAAAGTCACATTTTTGTCATTTTTATTCAATATTTCTCTCCATTTTGACACTGACAAAGCCCCTTTTCGAGCAATTTCCATTATTTGATAAATTTGAATTCCAGTTTATCGTTCTGTTTAGGGCTCCTTATTGTAGGGGAGGGTCTTGCCCCTCCCCTACAATGGGTTTCAGCATAACGGAGCGATAAATACAAATTTGACATTCTTTTGAACGCTTACCGGGTACACCGCTTATGCGGCGTACCCGGTAGTTTTTTATCACATATTTGCCTTGATCGTGGAGATCAAAATATCACCGGCCACTACCCGGTCTTCCGGGGCAAAACCGGTCTCAAAATTATCCGAATACAGCACCTGCGCATTGGGCGGAAACTCCTCATCTCCCTCCCACACCAGAAGCTGCATAGAATAGGGGCCAATCAGGTTGAATTCATAGCCTGCATCACCGTGTCCTACCAGTATGGCCCCCATTTTTTCGGCCGCAGCCTTAAACGCGGCCACTCTGGTGCCAAAGGTAAAGGCAGCCCGGGTCAGCACCCGACCGGTGTAAGGTTTGATATACATCTCCCCCCAGGGCATTTCCCGGAAGGTTTTCCAGCTTCCGCCCCATACCACATCCCGGCTCTCCAGCAAATACCGGAGCAAGAATGTTTGGGTCGCCAAAGGGGGCACCGCGCCCTCATCCAGCGCACGGATGGCATAATCCGGGTGGGCAATCGCAAAGGACCGGCCCAGTAGGGTTACTGTAAACTCCGCTTCGTTCCACTCCACATTAGGCAGCCTTTCCGTCACTTGCGCCGGATCTAACCGCCGAAATCTGTCTTCATAAAAAGCAAACGGCACTTCTTCTTTATGGTTTTCGATTTGCATGATAATCTCCTGTTCCGTCATAAAAAAACGGCTGGGAGGGAGTCTTCCCTCCCAGCCGTGGATGCTTGGGACATATTTGCTGTCATTCTGGAAGCTTGCCACACCAGTGTGCGCACTGGCTGGCAGCGACAGTCTTATAATTCTTACAGATCCAGATAGCTGTCGGAGTACAGCACGTGGTTCTTGAAGATATCGCAGGACTTGATGGTCTCCATCAGACGGCGGTCGTTGGGGTTGACGATGGCAGAGGTCAGACCCTGCATCATGCACATAGCCACCAGGGTGGAGTCCATGATGGGACGGACATCCTTCGGTGCGCCGTTGGAGTTGTTGGACAGACCGCCGGTAGACTTCAGGCCCTTCTCGGAGAACATCTTGATAGCCTCCAGAACCTCCATCTGCTTGTCCTGCATACCCTTAACAACCAGGAACAGAGGGTCGAACCACAGATCCTCTGCCTCCATGCCCAGCATCATACCACGCTCAAGCATGTTCTGGCAGTGCAGCATACGCTCGTCGTTGTCAGCGGGAACACCGTCAGCGGAGCAAAGTGCGATAGCGATAGCATCGTTAGCTGCAGCAAGGTCGATGTACTCGATTCTGCTTCCTGCATCTGCAGAGTTAACGATGGGCTTACCCTTGGAACGGTTGTATACAGAGATACCAGCCTCGATTGCCTTCATGTTAGCAGTATCCAGTGCCAGAGGAACATTGTTGAAGTTCTCCTGCAGCA
>JAZNIG010000099.1:0-2641 GCA_045577355.1 Faecousia sp.
ACGGGCTAAAAATTGCTCAACGGTTCGCAATTTTTGCACAGCCTGCGGCTGTGCCGCCCTTTCGAGTCCCTTCCTGTGCGAAGCACGAAATAAAAAAGAGGATACCCGGATAGACTGCTCCTGTAAAAACGGACAATAGACAAAAGGCCCCCTGATGTAGGATAATAACTACATCAGGGGGTGTTGTTATGCAACAAAGAAAATATACACATTTCAGAGAGATCGAGCCTCAGATCATAGTTATGCGAGAAGAAGGAATGAGCCGTACGCAGATTGCAGAAGAACTGGGACTTACTTGGAAACAAGTAGATAACTGGGTAACAAGATACAACAAAAGAAAAACAGCACTTGTTGCCGGGTTTCCGTCCAAGCGCAAAGGCCGTCCTCGTGTTAAGCCACTGACAACTACAGAGGAATACGAAAAAGAAATAGCCAGATTAGAAATGGAAAATAAGCTGTTGCGGGATTTTCTGCAATTAACAGAAAGGAAGTGAGGCCGAAACTTAAATACGCAGTTATCTATCGTCACCGTCACGAATACCCGGTGTTGGTAATGTGTCGGTTCTTTGGCGTGTCCAGAAGTGGATACTATGATTTTGTCAAAAGAATAGGACAGCCGGAACACGATGCAGATCTGGCTGAGAGTGTTCGGGAATGTCAGCGAATAACAGACAAAACTTATGGTTACAGACGAGTGTGGAAATGGTTGCAGGACAGAAATGTTCGGAGAAATCCGAAAACTATATTAAGAGTTATGCAAAAGTATGGTCTATTGTCAGAAATTCGCCGTCGCAGAAAATGGGTAAACTTAGGTCAACAAGTACACAAATACGAAAATTTATTAAATCGGCAATTCAAGACAGACAAACCAAATACAAAATGGGTCACGGACATTTCCTACATTCATACCAAGGAGGGCGTACTGTATCTGTCTATGATCCGAGATTTGTATGACAACAGCATTATTGCTTATAAGGTAGCATCCAGGCAGACTGTGAGCCTTGTACTTGACACAATCCGGCTGGCAATGAAGAATGAGAAAAAGAGAGTCGCTGCGGAGTTGCAGCTCCACAGCGACCAAGGCTTTCAATATACGACTCAAGCATATTTTAAGCTAACTCAATCTTACGGCATAACTCCGTCTATGTCAAGAAAAGGAAACCCTTACGACAATGCAATGGCGGAAAATTTCTTCTCCATATTGAAAACAGAATGTATCTACCGGCACAAGCCAAGGACACTGAGAGAAGCCAGCAATCTGATTGACAGATACATTTACTTTTACAACCATGAACGAATCCAAAACAGAACGGGAGTGGCGCCGCTGACGCTACGCCACTCCGCTTAAAATTCAATTATCCTGCAAGGGAATCCCTTTTTTGTGCTGTCCGCACAAACTGGGGCAGTTCACTCAGCCTTCCCCTTTGTTTTTGATCCCCCTGGTGCTTACACCAGGGGGATCATACTGTTTATTCAGTTGACTTTTTGGGGGTGAGATTCGGTATATAGAACCTCTCCATTTTCTCCCAGGATCGCATCTATTGGTTTTACATACTCTAAGCCCTGTAAACCCCAATATTCTGCTTCATATCCGTAATTGTCTGTCAGGACAATGTTTCCGCCCTGAACGCTGAAGGTATAATCTATGACGGCAGTTTCGTCAATGTTAGGGATCAGCCGCAGTACCATGCCGTTTTCTGTTTGCGTAAAGGATAGTTGCCCATGCTGCAGATTATAAATATTTGCATATTCATCATCGACCACCAGCGCAACAGTGAATAAGCCGGAGGTAGGGCCGTAATACAGCGCGCAATGCTCCAGTTTGTCGTCTCCGTCAATGTCGAAGGTCGCTTCGTCAATACAAATATTCGTATGGTAATAGCTTTGCGCCGACTTTAAGTCACCCCAAAAAAGATAGTTTATAAACTGACGGTAATTGTCATCGATGGTATAGGCGTAGCTGGAAAAGGGCATTTGAACGGGGATAATAAACACCCGATCTCGCTGGATATTGTAAGAGTCAATAATAGCGCGCATTTCCGGTATGGAGGCAGGATGTTTGTGCAGATCCCAAATCTCTTCGTCGGTGTAGCCTCTGTTTAGAGCCGGGAGAACGCCGCACTGATAGATGGTGTCTGACATCTGCCAGATGTAGACCTCCAAACCCTTGAAATCACCCAAATCAAAATACATGGGGTACTTTTCTCTGAGCTTTTCCAAATCCGGAATCACGGTCACTTTCACCGGATCATCTGCGCCGCCGAACTGAGCAAAGTGCTCCTTTGCGGCATGATCGCACCAGGCGCTTTGCTCTTTGCTATAGCGCATATCCAGGGCTTTACTGTGCAGATACCAGGGAAATTTTTCTTTAATATCCTCTGCGTAATAGCTGCCGTCCCGGGGTTCCCAGTATTCCACAAGCTCATAATGCCCATGCTTTCCGGTGCGCTTTGCGGTAAGTGCAACGGGAATATAGCTGCCGCCTGCCGGCTGGATCTGCCCGTTTTCAAAGCTGTATTCCTGATACCGGGCCAGCAGATAGACCGTAATAGTGCCGTTGGATCTTTTTGTGCCCAGCACCTTATGGTGTACTGCAGTAAACTGACCGGGGAAATACTTACCCTGATTGTGCTCTGCAATC
>JAZNIG010000100.1:0-12530 GCA_045577355.1 Faecousia sp.
GACGCCAAGCTGACACTGGTATCCTCCGTCTCTATTGTAGAGGGCGGTTATCACGATGTGACCTTGCGCTCTGCCAACCCTGTGAAATAAGACATTCCGGCCACGGCTTTGCCGTGGGCGGTTGCATCTGTTTCAGAAAGTCAAATTTCAGTTTGTCGCTCCGTTTTGTACTACCCTTTGTAGGGCGGGGGCTTGCTCCCGCCGTTTAAAACAGTAGGTTATTTTGCGGCGGGAGCAAGCCCCCGCCCTACAGTAGCTGTGCTAAAACTGCCCGATAAATACAAATTTATCACGCGTATAGGCGGTCGATGCTGGCAAAGGAATACCCCATCGATTCCCACTTGGTCAAAAGCGCATCTAAGATCTCTGCATTGGTGGTGGAGGTGGAGTGCAGCAGCACCACTGCACCGTTGTGGGTTCGGGGCAGTAATTTGTTGAAAGCCGCTTCCTTGGTAGGCTGGCTATCGTTATTCCAGTCCACATAGGCCAAACTCCAGAAAACGGTCTTGTACCCCAGTGTCTTGGCCATTTCCAGATTCTTCTGACTGTATATCCCCTGAGGAGGCCGGTAATATTTGGGCATTTGCTTTCCGGTGACGGACATGAACAACGCTTCCAGATCCGTCAGCTCTTTTTCAAAGGCTGCCCGATCTGACAGCTTACTCATGTCGTAGTGGTGCATGGTGTGGTTGGCTACAATGTGGCCCTCGTTTACCATCCGCCGTACCAGATCCGCGTTTTTCTCTATATAATTACCCACCAGAAAAAACGCTGCAGGCACATTATGCTTTTTTAGTATATCCAGGATCTTTTCCGTGCAGCCGTTTTCATAACCAGCGTCAAAGGTCAAATACAGAACGGGCTCAGAGGTATTCCCTACATAGACAGCATCATAGTCTGCAAGCTGCTGGATGCTGGCTGGCCCAATTGGGGGTTGTCCCTCTGTTTGGAAGCTAAGACCCCAGGAACCTGTTTCTATTACAATGTCGGTAAATTGGCTAAATGCCAGGACTGCAGCGGCACAGACAGCACCGAGCAGCAGGAATATATCCTTTTTTCGCATACAAGATCCCCTCCTGGGACAATCTATGCATCTGGTAATTGAAAATTGACAGTTGACAATTGAAAATTATTGTCGCAGTTCCGATAGATGTTTTTAGAGCGCATCGCAAATCGCGATGCGCTCTGTTTGCAAAAACTGGGATTAACCGTGTTTTCCGGAAGGTTTTACATTCTCGGAAAGCGGGATCTCGCCCTCGATCTTGCCGTATTTCTTTTCAAATGCCCCGATATTCTCGCGGATCAGCACCAGAACATGACTGTTGACACTTCGTCCCTCAAAGTCAGCAACATAGCCGATCTTTTTAAGCATTTCCTCTTCGATTCGAATAGACACACTTTTCACAGCCATAAAAACACCCCAGAAAGATATATTGTGTGTTTATATTATGCCTATTGTGTGTTATAATGTTGGCGATAGATATATAGTATATCTACAATATTTCAGGAGGATTGACGATGAACCAGTATGACCTGTCAAAAGAGGAAGACCTGCACCTGCATCTTTCCGTTCTTCTTTCCGGCGACAGATACCTTTATGCACATTTTTGTGAGCTGCCGCTGGAGAAGCTGAAAGCATACCCGAAAAAAGGATACCGTTGGTGGATGGGTCGGGCTGCCCGGTCGCCCCAGGCCCTTGAAATGCGGGATTATATTTTGCATTGGCGTCTGGCGGCGCTGAATTTTCAGGAAAAATATTCCCATGAGTATTTGCAGACGCTTTCCGATGATAATATGCTGGTATTTCTGCATACCTACATTCAAAAAACACCTATTTGGGTATACGAGGTGCCCATCAAGGATGCGCTGCAGATCCTCTTTCAGCGGTCGCAGCTGTTTTGAGGGCCGTACTTTTGTAATAATCGCGTGGAATAGAAAAACCACCCGCGCCGGAGTAGCGCGGGTGGTCAGTTTACATAATTTATTTGCTCTGCAGGTATGCGTCAATGGCGGCAGCGCCCTTCTTGCCTGCACCCATAGCCAGGATGACAGTAGCAGCTCCGGTGACCGCGTCACCGCCGGCAAATACGCCGTCACGGGTGGTCATTTCGTTTTCATTCACGATCAGACAGCCCTTCCGGTTGGTTTCCAGACCGGGGGTGGTGGAGCGGATCAGGGGGTTGGGGCTGGTGCCCAGTGCCATAATCACAGTGTCCACGTCCAACACAAATTCGCTGTCGGGGATCTCTACAGGGCGGCGGCGGCCGGAAGCATCGGGCACGCCCAGCTCCATACGCCCGCACTTCATGCCGCATACACGGCCGTTTTCATCACCCAGGATCTCCACAGGGTTGCACAGGGTTTTGAACTCGATACCCTCTTCTTTGGCGTGATGCTGCTCTTCCTTACGGGCCGGCATTTCCGCCTCGCCCCGGCGGTATACGATGTACACGTGCTCCGCACCCAGACGCATGGCGCAGCGCGCGCCATCCATAGCCACGTTGCCGCCGCCTACAACAGCAACAGCCTTACTCTTAATGATGGGGGTGTCGGCCTCTGTGCTGTAAGCCTTCATCAGATTGGTACGGGTCAGGTATTCATTGGCGGACATAACGCCCTTCAGTGCCTCGCCGGGGATATTCATAAACATGGGCAAGCCTGCACCGGAGCCTACAAACACAGCCTGATAACCCATCTCAAACAGCTCATCGATTGTCAGTACCCGGCCAATGACCATATTGGTCATTACTTCTACACCCTGGGCTTCCAGCTTGGCCACTTCATTGGCTACAATGGACTTAGGCAAACGGAACTCAGGAATACCGTATACCAGCACGCCGCCGGCGGTGTGCAGTGCCTCAAACACAGTGACCTGATAGCCTTTGTTGGCCAAATCTGAGGCGCAGGTCAGACCTGCAGGGCCGGAGCCTACTACGGCTACCTTTTTGCCATTGGACGCCGCCTTCTCGGGCATGGCGTTTACATTTTCCCGATACCAATCAGCCACGAACCGCTCCAGACGGCCGATAGCCACCGGCTCACCCTTTACACCCCGCACACAGCGACATTCGCACTGGCTTTCCTGAGGACAGACACGGCCGGAAAGGGCCGGCAGGGCATTGGTGGAGGTGATGAACTCATAGGCCGCCTTGAAATCACCCTCCTGAACCTTTTTAATAAACTCTGGGATGCGTACATTGACAGGACAGCCTTCCACACACTTGGGATTCTTACAGCCCAGGCAGCGGTTTGCTTCTTCAATGGCCATTTCAGGTGTGTAGCCCAGTGCTACTTCCCGGAAATTTCGGGCACGGACCTGGGGATCCTGCTCGGGCATAGGGGTCTTTACCAAAGTCATATTCGCCATTACAGTATCCTCCTTCTTATTTGATCAGTGCCTTGCCCATGGCTTCCATGCGGCAGGTGTGTGATTCTTTTACTTCCGCTTCCCGGTCACGGTAGGTAGCATTTCGGCTCATCAGTTCTGCAAAATCCACTTGATGGCCGTCAAACTCAGGACCATCCACACAGGCAAATTTGGTCTCGCCACCCACGGTCACCCGGCAGCCGCCACACATGCCGGTGCCGTCCACCATGATCGGATTTAGGGAGACGCTGGTATGTACGCCGAAGGGCTTTGTAGTCAGGGATACAAACTTCATCATGGGGATGGGCCCAATGGCCAGGACCTCGTCAAATTCCTCGCCATTTTCCAGCATCTCCTTCAGCGGCTGGGTGACCAGACCGTGCTGACCGTAGGAGCCGTCATCAGTCATCAAAATCAGACGGTCGGCGACTGCTTTAAACTCCTCTTCCAGAATCACAATATCCTTACTGCGGAAGCCAACAATGACTGTCACTTCAGCACCGGCTTCTTTGAATGCTCTGGCAGAGGGCAGGGCAATGGCGCAGCCAACACCGCCACCAACCACGCAGACACGCTTTTTACCCTCAACAGGTGTGGGCTTACCCAGAGGGCCTACAAAATCACGAATGTAGTCGCCCTCGTTTAAATTACCCAGGGCAATGGTTGAGAAGCCGACTTTTTGGAAAATAATGGAAACAGTACCTTTTTCCCGGTCATAACCGGCAATGGTCAGTGGGACACGCTCGCCCTGCTCGTCAATTCTAAAGATGATAAACTGGCCGGCTTGGGCCTTCTTGGCCACAAAGGGAGCTTCAATCTCCATCAGGGTAACGGCGCTGTTCAGTTCCTGCTTACGGACGATTTTAAACATGCTGTGATCCTTCCTTTTGTAGAATACCTAAATTTTTACAGGTTTCAAAAAGCATAAAACGCTATTATTATAGGCCGTTCTTGTGGATTTGTCAATGCGCCTTACACCTGTACAGTCTTCAGGTAGTTTAGAAAATCTGCCTGTTTATCTGCATAGTCCTGTGAAGGGCAGTAAAACTGAATAACCCAGAAGTAGGTATCAGACATAAACGTGCCGCAAAAATAAGTAAATTCCACATCGTTAGCAATAGCCGTGTAGGTAAAAACATAGAGGCCGTCCTGTTCTGTGACGGTGCTATTGAGTTCAGCGGCATCGATAAACATCTCTGCGTAATCTTTGGCGGAAATGTCGGGGTTGGCCAATGAGGACCGGTCCTGTTTAAAACCAAGCACCGCTTCGTTACGAGAACCGTAAATAAAATCAAAGTCAGCGGCAAATTCCTGATCACTAAGGTTTGTATAATGACCGGGCAAGGTTATGGAGAGATCATTACAAGTGACACGTTTGTCCTTGGGCCGACTGGTGCAGCCGGTCAAAACTGTGACCGCGAGCAGCATAACAGCCAGTATCCTGGAAAATCCCTTCATTTCAGGGCTTCTCCTTCAGCAGGTCCCGAATCTCTGCCAGAAGCAGCTCTTCCTTAGAAGGAGCGGGAGGTGCAGGCGGCTCGGCAGGTGCTTCTTCTTCCTTTTTCTTACCCAGCTCGGAGAGGGCGTTCAGACCTTTGACCAGGAAGAAGACGACCACAGCCAGAATCAGGAAGTTGATCACTGCGGAAATAAAATTTCCGATCGTCAGGTAATTCTGCACCTTTTGCACTACTTCAACACCGTCCGCGTTCAAGACAGTTTCGTAGGTGGGCTTTACCCAAGGCATGCTGGGCAGGGCAAGCTTAATGTCGCTGAAATCAGCACCGCCCATGAAAATATTGACCAAGGGCATAATGATGTCGTTTGTCAGGCTTTTGGTAATGGTGTTGAAAGCGGCGCCGATAATAGTACCGACAGCCAGTGCCATGGCATTGCCCTTAATGGCAAAGGCTTTAAACTCTTCCCACAGGGAGGGCTTTCCGTTTTTGTTGCTCATAGTTGTACTTCCTTTCTGTTTTACTTCTTTTCAATAATTTCCAAACCGCCCAGATACTTGCGCAAACATTCGGGCACGACGATAGATCCGTCAGCCCGCTGATTTTGCTCTACCATAGCGGGGAAAATGCGGGAGGTAGCCAAACCGGAGCCGTTTAGGGTGTGGACAAACTCCGGTTTGCCGGTCTCTTCACGACGGAAGCGGATATTGCCCCGGCGTGCCTGATAATCCCGGGCATTGGACACGGAGGATACCTCTTTGTAGCCGTTCATGGAGGGGATCTGGATTTCAATGTCATAGGTCCGTGCCATGGAAGCGGAACAGTCACCTGCGGCCAGCTTCACGGTGCGGAAATGGAAGCCCAGTCCTTTCACCAGGTTTTCCGCTTTCATGACCAATTCATCAAATGCCGCATCGGAATCTTCGGGTCTGGTAAACTGGAACATCTCTACCTTGTTGAATTGGTGGCCGCGGACCATGCCCCGTTCGTCGGCCCGGTGAGAGCCAGCCTCCCGGCGGAAGCAGGGCGTGTAGGAGAAAAATTTCTTGGGGAGATCTGCTTCGCTTAGGATCTCATCCCGGTATACGGAGGCCAGAGCAGCTTCCGCTGTGGGCAGCATATAGTGAATTCGGTCGTCGGTGGGGTTTGCAATCTTGTAGACTTCATCCGCAAATTTGGGGAATTGACCGGCAGTTTCGCCGCACTGGTACTCCAACATGTGAGGGGGCAGAATGAAGTCGTAACCGTCGGCAATATGGGTATCTATAAAGTAATTTAGCAGTGCCCATTCCAGCCGGGCGCCCATACCGGTATACATCCAATTGCCGGCACCGGCCAGCTTAACACCCCGTTCGTAATCAATCAGACCCAGGCCGGTGCACAGATCTACATGGTGCTGGGGCGCGAAGTCGAACGTATGCGGCTCGCCAAAATAACGCAGAGGCTCATTATTCTCCTTTCCGCCGGGCTTGAGATCCGGGTCGGGCAGGTTGGGAAGACTCAGCATCAGGGTTCGCTGCTCAGCCATCACCGCGTCCAGTTTGGCTGCATCTTCTGCCAGTCCGGCCTTTAATTCCGCCATTTCCGCAAAGATGGCGGAAACATCCTTGCCGGCCTTCTTTAACTGGGGGATCTCCTTAGAGACTTTGTTCTGCCGGGCTTTGCGGCTCTCGGTATCGGCGATCAGAGCACGCCGCTGTTCATCCAGTTCCAGAATTCGGTCAATGGCTGCGTCACAGTCGGCTTCTTTTGCCCGCAGACCGGCCTTTACCGCCTGGGGATCTTCCTTAATTCTCTTAATATCTAACATATTACCTCTCCTTGGTTTTGTTTCAATTGCTATGATTATACCGCATCGATAATCTGGTCTGGCTTCTCAGGTATCACAAAGGCGCAGACAATATAGGCCAGAACGCCTGTGCCTGCGCAAAGGGAAATAATGGCCCATAAAACACGCACGACAGAGGGGTCCATATTCAGATACTCCGCAATGCCCCCGCAAACGCCGGCCAGCTTTTTTCCGTGTTTAATACGGTACAGCTTCTTTTCCATACCTATTGCTCCTTTTTTGTTATTTTTTCAGTGTCATTAAGGCGTCCAGCAAGGCTTGCAGGTCCTCTTGACCGTAGAATTCCAGTTCAAACCGCCCCTTGCGTTTGCCGTTAATGATTTTTACACCACGGCCCAAGTGCTTAGACAGGTTCTTTTCGCACTCTGCCACATAGTCTACTGCCAAGGCTACTTCTTTTTTGGGAATGGGCTCCCGGTCCATGTTTTTACAAAGAAGCTCTGCCTGCCGGACAGAAAGTCCCAGGGTAATGATCTTTTGTGCGGCTTCCTTTTGCGCCTTTTCGGATTTTAAACTGAGTACTGCTCTTGCGTGGCCCGCGGAAAGCTGCCCGCTGCGCACCAACGCCAACAGGTCTGGACTAAGGGAAAGAAGACGCAGGGCGTTGGCAACAGCTGGGCGGGATTTTCCAACTTGTTTTGCGGTATCCTCCTGGGTTAGTCCATAATCCTGCATTAGGGTCTGATAACCCAGTGCTTCTTCTACCGGATTCAGATCTTGGCGCTGCAGATTCTCAATCAAGGCAAGCTCCATGGTTTTTCGGTCGTCTGCCTCTATAATGACAGCCGGCACTTCACTTAGATTTGCCAGCCTTGCAGCACGCCAGCGCCGTTCGCCCGCTATAATCTGATAATAGCCGTTGGATAGCTCCCGAACGGTGAGGGGCTGTACGATGCCGTGGGTGGCGATAGAGTCCGCCAGTGCTTGCAGCTCATCCGGGTCGAAGTCCTGCCGTGGCTGCTCCGGATTAGGCTCTACCTTATAAATAGGCAGCAGCTGGTAGGGACTTCTTCCGGAAACAGGTTCGTCCATCAGGTCGCCAAACAGCGCGCCCAAACCCTTGCCCATGCCTTTTTGTCCTGCCAATCATATCACCTCGTTGTTTAAATTGCAATGTTCCACGTGAAACATAATCATATTTTTTTGCTGATTTCCTCCGCCATTGCCTTATAGGCAGCGGCACCCCGGCTGGTCCGGTCATATACAGTTACCGGAAGACCGTGGCTGGGAGCCTCAGCCAGCCGCACATTGCGGGGGATTACGGCACCAAACACCTTGCCGGGGAAATGTCGGCGAACCTCCTGGGCTACCTGGGTGGAGAAATTGGTGCGGCCGTCAAACATGGTTAAAGCCACCCCAAAAATCTCAAGGCGGGGGTTAATGCGTTTTTTTACCATCCGCAATGTGGTCATCAGGTCTGTTAGGCCCTCCAATGCGTAGTATTCACACTGCACCGGCACTAAAATCCCTTCCGCTGCCGCCAAACCATTTAAGGTAAGCATCTCCAAGGAGGGAGGACAATCAATAAAGATCAGGTCATAACGATCACGGACCGTGGCCAAAGCCTTAGCTAGACGATGATTTGGTTCCGGCATGGAGATCAGTTCTACCGCGGCACCGGCCAGATCGGCGGTTGACGGAAGCACATCACCAAATTTGGTATGTACGATCGCATCTTGTATCGGTGTTTCGTTTACTATCACATCGTATACACTGTGGCGGAGCTTTCGTTTATCCAATCCAAGCCCGGATGTAGCATTTGCCTGCGGATCAAAATCACAAAGAAGAACCCGCTTCCCTGCCTCAGTCAGCGCGGCAGTCAGATTGACAGCAGTGGTGGTTTTACCGACACCGCCTTTTTGATTGACCACAGCAATTATCTTTCCCATTTTTGTTCCTTTCTTTTCCTGCGTTTCACGTGAAACACTCAGGGTTGATGGGTGGTATCAATGGTGTAGTTACGGCCAATGACCGGAGAAAGGCCGTCACCAAAATGTTCCTTTAACAATATGGCGGTGGTCAGGCTCAGCATAAGGGCGAGCACGGCCAACAACACAGTGAGTCTGTGAATGTGCTTCCGAAGCTGAGCCACCTGTTCTTCCGGAGTCTGGGGACGCTTGCGGGGAACTTGTTTTTTAACGGGTGGAGGGGCTTCCCGGTGCGGCAGATTCACAGCGGTATCGGATTTTACCGGAAACTGTGCCATCCCATCCAGGCAAGAACCGCAAAACACGTGGTTATCTATGGAGTCTCTGCCACATTTCAAGCAATACATCAAGCCCACTCCCTTTTAAGGTTATGTATGAAACATAGTTACTGTTATTGTACAACAACTTTCCTCGTTCGTAAAGAGGAGGAAGAAAATATTTCTCATTTTAAAAAAGTCACAAAATTGCTCTTGACAATCACCTAACCATGTGATATTATCATTTTACCTTAAAGAAAAGGAGGTGTTATATGTGAACTGGACATTACCCGGCACGGTACTGCAAACGACTGTGCAGGAGGCGCAGCAGATACAATCTCTGTTTTCGTCCATGTTTTTGGGTGGAGGTATTGTGCTTAGCCAGGTCTGCGGAATTACCGGCCTGGAAAGCTACACCGTGCAGAACTGGGTAAAGCGGGATTTTTTGGCGCCGCCGGAAAAAAAGCGCTATTCGCTGTGCCAGCTTTGCCGCGTTATCAATATCAACATGCTTAAATCCGCTTTGCCCATGGAGGATATCTGTGGGCTGCTTCAGTACATTAACGGTGATTTGGAGGATGAGAGCGATGATCTGATTGATGATGCTACCCTCTATTTTCTGTTTGTCCGGCTGGCGGCCAGCCACCGGCAGATGGGGGACGTTCAGGGCCGGGAGGTGTATCTGCGGCAGCTATTGGCGGATTACCAAGAGCCAACCCCCGGGGCCCGGGAACGGGTCGAAAAGGTATTGCGCATCATGCTTACTGCCTGGGCGGCTTCTCAGCTGCGTCAGGAAGCGGAAAAAATGGTGTCGGAATTAAAATGATTATAAAGGAGTAATGCAAGATGGAAAACAATGGAACATACCGCTGGAAACCGAAGCAGGGCGGCGGAGAGCCTAGGGACTGGAAAAAGATCCGCAATTTTGTCATAATAGCGACGGTGGTGCTGGTGCTGATCCTTGCTTCGGCTACCTGCTTTTACACCGTCGATGACAAGCAGCAGGCTGTTGTCACCACCTTTGGCAAGGTTACGGAGATTACGGACGCAGGCGTCCACTTTAAGCTGCCTTTTGGGATTCAGCAGGTGCAGAAGGTGGATGTAAACGTGTATCAGAAGATCGAACTGGGCTACAGCAGTACCGATAAGGACGAATATGTGGTAAAAACCAGTGAGAGCACCATGATTACCGGTGACTATAACATTGTAAATGTGGACTTCTTTGTGGAATACAAAATTTCAGATCCGGTCCAATATCTCTATTCTTCCAACAATCCGGAAATGATTTTGCGGAATCTGATTCAAAGTCAGGTTCGCAACGTGGTTGGCTCTTCTTCTGTGGATGCAGTGCTGACTGACGGCAAGGAGAATATCCAGATGCAGGTCAAGGAGCTGGTAACCCAGATTTTGGAGGTATATGATGTGGGTCTGACCTTGGTGGATGTGAAGATCCAGGATTCTGAGCCGCCCACACAGGAGGTCATAGAGGCATTTAAGGCGGTGGAAACGGCCAAGCAGAGGGCGGAAACCGTGGTCAACGATGCCAAGGCTTATCAAAATGCTGAGCTGCCCAGCGCACAGGCCCAGGCTGACCAGCTGATCCAGAATTCGGAATACCTGAAACAGAAGCGTATTAATGAGGGCGTTGAGCGGGTGGCCATGTTCCGGGCTATGTATGAGGAATATGCCCGGAATCCGCAGATCACCCGTACAAGAATGTATTATGAGGCAATTTCTGAGATCCTGCCCGGCATTAAGGTTTATATCAATACCGGATCGGATGAGGATGTGCAGATGCTGCTTCCCCTGGAATCCCTGATCGGAGGTAATAAGTAATATGAAAAAAGGTATTATAATTGGTGTGATCGTACTGCTGTTGGTAATCGTTGGAAGCAATTGCTTCTTTACGGTGGCAGAAGATCAGTATGCCTGTACCGTCCGTTTTTCCCAGATCATCGAAACCACCGGCGAGGCGGGTCTGCATTTTAAGGTCCCCTTCCTGGACAGTGTCCGCTATTTTTCCAAAGCCGCACAGCTTTACGATATCCCCCCTTCCGAGGTGCTGACCTCTGATAAACAGAATATGACAGTGGACTGCTATGTTCTGTGGCAGATCAATGATCCTTTGCGGTTTTATCAGACCTTGGGTACTGCTTCTGTAGCGGAGCAGCGGCTGGACGCACTGACCTATAACACGCTGAAAACCGTGATGGGTACCCTGGCCCAGGCGGATATCATCAACATGGAGGACGGCGCCAAGAGAAATGAGATCTATGACGGCATCGCCACCTCTGTGGATACTCTGGCTCAGACCTACGGTATCAATGTGCTGGATGTGAAGATCAAGCAGTTTGACCTGCCGGACAGCAACCTGAACGCGGTCTACTCCCGGATGATCTCCGAGCGGAATCAGATGGCGGAAAAGTATACCGCTGACGGCAACTATGATGCGTCCATCATTCGCAACGATGTGGATAAGCAGGTGAATATTATGATCTCTAATGCTCAGGCCGAGGCTGCCAAGCTGGAGGCAGATGGCGAAGCGGAATATATGCGTCTGCTGGCCGAGGCATATGACACCCAGGATAAGAAGGATTTCTACGAGTTTACGCTGGCGCTGGATGCGCTGAAGAAGAGCCTGACCGGAGAGGAAAAGACAGTGATTCTCAGCCAGGATTCCGAGCTTGCCAAGCTGCTGTTAGGAAACTGATCCCGCATCGCAAGGGCGCGTTGCTTTCGCAACGCGCCCTTATGTTACGCAAAAAGCTCCTGCATACGGACATAGGGGCGGAAGCGTAAAGCGAAAGCACGGCGGGAGACAGCCCTTTTAACGCTGCCGCAGCAGTGCTGCAAGTTTACCCTTTCTATTGCTCCGTATCTGCCAAAGCCGGTTCGTACAGCTCTATAAACAGTTGAGCGCCTGTACGCAGCCCCGCAAAGAACGCCTGGTCGGTATAGGCCGTGCACAGCCGTATACACGTGCCAAACAGCGCGTTGTTGTCCTCCAGGCTCAGTTTTTCCAGAATAGGTCCCATGTCCAAAAGCTCTGCCTGGATCACTGCGTTTTCAACAGGATTTTCTACTGTGTAATAATGACACAGCACCTCCATTACAGAGCCTGCATTGTCCCGCTCCTGCGGGAATTGCGCCAGATAGGCCTTCAGCTTTTCTATGTGTGGATTCATGGTGTATCCTCCTTATAATCTTTCCTTTGTACATCGTTTTCTGTGTTTACAATTTGATTGTACACACATTTCAATGTAAAGTCAATACACATCTTTGAATGTATGGTATTTTAAATAAAACGGATTCGGGAGGATGTGTATGAAATATACTTATCAACGTTTACGAGATCTACGCGAGGATCAAAAAGACGTAATTAAACAGCAAGATATTGCCAAGCTGTTGGGCACTACGCAGCAAACCTACTCCCTCTGGGAGCGAGGTGATCGTGAGATTCCATTCCACCACGCGATCACTCTGGCAAAATTCTACAATGTTTCCTTGGATTATATAGCAGGCCTAACAAACAATAAAAAGAGGCAATAACAGGCAAAACCAGGTATCGCTCCGCTGTAACAATATCCATAAACTGTAGGGGGTGGGGGCCCCGCCGCCCCCCCCCCCCAGTACCAGGGCGGCAAACGGGGGGGCGGGGGGGCCGCCCCCCCC
>JAZNIG010000101.1:0-3193 GCA_045577355.1 Faecousia sp.
GATGTTCTGCCCGGATTTTTGCACCCCCAGACCAATTCTGCTATAATATCTCCATCACCAAGAGGAGGTATTTAGCATGATCAACTCAAAAAACTACCACGCAGCCCTTTACTGCCGCCTGTCCAAGGATGATGACCAGAGCGGTGAGAGCGTCAGCATCGGGACACAGCGGGCGATACTGGAGGACTATTGCCGAGAGCAGGGGTATCCGATCTATAAGGTCTACATTGATGACGGTTATTCCGGAACGAATTTCAACCGTCCGGGGTTCCAGAAGCTACTGGATGATGTGGAGCGAGGCGCAGTTAATCTGGTCATCACCAAGGATCTGTCCCGTCTGGGGAGGGACTACATCATGACCGGCTACTATTCGGAAATCTACTTTCCGAGCAAAGGCGTCCGTTACATCGCTGTTGCGGACAACTTCGATTCGCTGAAGAATGACAATGACATTGCGCCCTTCAAGAACATTCTGAACGATATGTACGCACGTGACATATCCCGAAAGATCAAGAACTCCAAACGCCAGCGGGCGAAGAACGGGCTTCAGAGACTCGCTCAACCGCCATATGGCTATAAGATGAACCCAGATATCCCCAGCCGTCTGTTAATCGATCCTGAGCCTGCTGAGGTCGTCAGATTGATATTCTCGCTGACACTAAACGGTTTGGGCCAGATCGCAATCACAAAAGAGCTTGCCGCAAGAAAAATCGTCGCCCCGTCGGTGTACAAACACCGGCAGGGCGATAGTCGTTTTTCGGGTTATGGGCCCGTGATGGACGGAGATCCCTACCGCTGGAGCAGTGCCACGATAGGCTCGATCCTCCGCAACCCGGTCTACACCGGCGATCTGATCCTGCTGAAAACAGAGGTCGTGAACCACAAAACCGGGCAGTCTGCTGCCGTTCCGGATGGCCGGCGTGTGGTAATCCCCAACGCTCACGAGCCAATCATCAGCCGGGATATCTTCGAGCAGGCAGCAAAAATCCGGGCAGAACATCGCTGTCCTGCCCGGATGAGGAGAGAGAACCTATTTAGGGGGTTGCTATTCTGCGACTGCTGCGGCCATCCGCTGACCCTGTCCCGGAAGAAGCTCAAGGATCGGGAGGTGGATATATACCTCTGTACCCACCACAACCGCCGACCGGATGAATGTCCTAAAACCCACATCATCTACCATGAGGTGCTGTATCCGTATGTTTTGGAGCAGATACGGGCCTTGGCAAGGAGTATGAAGCGGAGGAAAGTAAAATCACCGATATGCAGGTATGCGGATATTGGGGAGCTGATGCCAGAGATACTTAAGGAAGTTGTTGAACAAATCGATGTTGGGCACGTGACATACAAGGCCAAACCACAGAAAGTCATTCAAATCCATTGGCGGCTCACTTAACAGAGGTTCCTCGTTATGAATCAGGTGCCTGAGTCTCCGATGCGACATTCCTTCTATCTGGGCAGAACACGGCTGTCCTGCCCGGATGGGGAGAGAGAACCTATTTAGGGGGTTGCTGTTTTGCGACTGCTGCGGTCATCCACTTACCCTGTCCCGGAAGAAACTCAAGGATTGGGAGGTTGACATCTACCTCTGTACCCACCACAACCGCCGGCCGGATGAATGTCCGAAGAATGCTTTCCGGAAAAGAGTATCAATCGTTTTATCATACAGAACCAATACTCAAGGGTAGTATGATAAGCTAGTCGATTATTTACCCCTAGCATATCTTGCGATTATCAGACTTAACACCTTAATTACAAGCACGAAAAGTACAATTGCCGCTGCAATGATCTGCATGGCGATCACGGCATCATTGGGCAGCGGTGTGGTGTTCCGAATAATAGTCGGCGTTGGAATTCGTTTGATCACGCTGCCGGTTTCGTCCAGAAAGCAGATACTCTCTGAATCAACTGTTATGTTCGGTTCGTTATCAGAAAACCAGAAAAAGTCATATCCTCTTTCGCTTGCTGTGCTGTCATCCATATGCTCTACTTCCTCGGCACCAGAGAAAATATAGAGAATATGATCCTTTGAGAAAATATAAGCCAGGTTATTCTCACATCGAACGCATACAGCACCATTCTGTCTTTCCGGAAAGATGATGGAATAGAGGAAGACGCCTTGTGTATCATACACATCCACACAACCATTCTTTGAATAAGAGAAGTACAAGTAAGAATCTGTTGCGTCAAATTGGTAGAAAGTGCGTGTCCGGATTCCCTGCTGATAGCAAATCACCCAGGTGTTATTTTTGTTGGCATATGCACGGGCTTCTTTTTCTGACAGCCCTTTCCACTCGGAAGCGCTTGCAGAAGGATGTATTGTACGGCATAATAACATTATTGCAAATAAAATAAATAAGCATGTTCTTCTCAAATTATTCCCCCCCAGACGTATGGATCAGAGTAGTCACTACGTGAATATGCTATACCAAAGCGGTGACTCGTTCTGGAGCGCAAACCGTCAAAATGTGCGCCAACTTTAAATCCATAGGCATCACACTTATCAGAAAATGAATGAAAGAATGTAACTGTAGCATCTTTGACCTTTCCCGAAAACGACCATGTTTCAAATCCACCACTATAATCATTTGGGGTGCTGAAATCATCATCACCGTAGAGGAGGAATGCTCCACCAGATATTCCAGCACCATTATATATGAATGTTACCGCACTATAAAACGTTTCCACATTGATGCAATCGGTTTCAAATGCAAAAGTGGTAATAAGAGTTTCGACTAAATCTGTAACTTGTTGCAGCTCGCCAATCGATACATCGTAACCAGTGTAACAGTATGATACAACAAGAAAATCTTTATCACCACATACTTTGGGATCTGTGTAAATGATTACCTCGAAACCGTACGAAATATCACCGACTTGAATCTCAAACTGAAATCCAAATCCCATAAATTTATGGCCATTAGGGTCAATATGAATCACAGGATTATTGTTACAATATGCAAACATATTGTAGCCAAGAAAACCTGTTCCTGTACTGGTCAGGCCGTCCGCATTGATGAATCTGCCGATGGTGGGATCGTAATATCTGCTCTGCAGGTAGTAGAACCCGGTTTCTCTGGGGTTGCAGTGGCTGTGCTGATTTTTACAGGGATATTATAGCACATTTTAGACTCTGTGGCGAGGAGGAAATTGGCATCAGCCCGCCAAATCCGATGCCGCCATTTTGGGCATTGCG
>JAZNIG010000102.1:0-8095 GCA_045577355.1 Faecousia sp.
GTCCATTGCTGGACCTTACCCTGATTGGAGCCGGTAGACGGACTCGAACCCCCGACCTACTGATTACAAATCAGTTGCTCTACCAACTGAGCTATACCGGCGGCTCAAACAGAACACGCTTATTATAGCCATGTGACTGTAGTTTGTCAAGTACTTTTTGCGCATTCTAAAAAATTTTTTATACTTTCTGTATGACAAGGGGATAGAAGCGTAGTTTGCGCTACAGAAGGGGAAACACAGGCGGTTTCTATCGGTAAATCTCTCGTCACCAAAACCTATGTGAATGTAAAGTGAAGCATAAGCATATCTTTACAGGAACGTTTTTGATTGGGTCAAACCGCCGGGGCACACTTGTATATAGAAATATTACCCAAAGCACATGATTGCTTTGGGTAATATTATAAATATGCTTAATAGGCCACGCCCCAATAGATCATCTTCTTGGCAGGCTTGCCGCAGATGGGGCAGGTATCTCCTAAATGCTCTTGGGCGAAGGGGATGCAGCGGGAGGACATACCAGCTACTTCCTTCATTTTCAGCTCACAATCCTGTTCGCCGCACCACATGGTCTTGATAAAGCCACCGTTTTTCTCTTGCAGTTCCTTGGCCTCTGCCAGAGAGTGGGCTTCAAAAATATGCTCATCCAGGTTCTTTTTGGCCTTTTCGTACATGCCTTTGTGGACAAGCTCCAGTTGTTCGGCAACTGCAGTTTCCAGCGCTTCCAGCTTTACAACAACCTTCTCACCGTCGTTCCTGCGGACCAGCACACACTGCCCGTTTTCCAGATCCCGAGGGCCGCACTCCACACGGAGGGGAACACCCTTCATCTCATACTCGGCGCACTTCCAGCCCATGGAGTTGTCGGAATCATCCAGCTTAATACGGAAACCGGCATTGATAAGCCGATCCTTCAAGCTGTTAGCCGCTTCCAAAACGCCCTCCTTGTGCTGGGCAATGGGGAGAACCACCACTTGGATAGGGGCAACCTTGGGGGGCAGAACAAGACCGTTGTTATCGCCGTGGGTCATGATGATGCCGCCGATCAGCCGGGTGGAAACACCCCAAGAGGTTTGGTGGGGGTTGACCTTCTGGTTGTTCTTATCGGTAAAGGTGATATCAAAGGCTTTTGCAAAGCCATCGCCAAAGTAGTGGGAAGTACCGGCCTGCAGAGCCTTGCGGTCATGCATCATGCACTCGATGGTATACGTAGCCTCCGCGCCGTTGAACTTTTCTTTATCGGTCTTCTGTCCCCGAGTCACGGGCATTGCCAGCACGTTTTCGCAGAAATCCGCATACACATTCAGCATCCGCTCGGTCTCTTCTCTGGCTTCCTCGGCGGTGGCGTGCATGGTATGGCCCTCCTGCCACAAAAACTCCCGATGGCGCAGGAAGGGACGGCTGGTCTTCTCCCAGCGCAGCACGCTGCACCACTGGTTCAGCATCATGGGCAGATCCCGATGGGACTGAATGGCATTCTTAAAATACTCACAGAACAGAGTTTCAGATGTGGGGCGAATGCAGTAGCGCTCTTCCAGCTTTTCGCTGCCGCCGTAGGTGACCCAAGCACACTCAGGGGCAAAGCCTTCCACATGATCCTTCTCCTTCTGCAGCAGGCTTTCTGGAATCAGCATAGGCATATATACATTCTGGGCACCGGTTTTTTTGAATTCTGCATCCATGATGTGTTGAATGTTCTCCCAGATGGCATAGCCGTAAGGACGGTAAACAAACATGCCCTTAATGGAGGAATAATCGATCAGCTGTGCTTTTTTGCACACGTCGGTAAACCACTGGGCAAAGTCCACTTCCATATCCGTGATCTCTGTAACTTTTTTATCTTTTGCCATATATCTCTCATCCTCTCGAACGATAATTTGCTTTATATATTGTAGCACGCCTGTCAAGAGTTTGCATAGGATAAGATACATTTTCCGTTTTGGGAGGCCCTTATGGTACAGATAACCTTGCTTTTGGAACCAGCGGTGGCTCTTTTCTATAGCAACATATCTCAAGCATCAGGTATTCCTTTGGAGCAGGTGCTGTCCGATGCCCTGTTCAAGCTGGCCGGTGAGTTATCCCTGGAAGCCCTCCAAGCCGCCGAACCCGGTTCACCGAGCGGCTGAGACCAATCCCAATTGGTACTTCCATTCCAGCACCCGCGCGGCGGCCCGGTCAAGCTGTTCCTCGGGAATCCGACCGGACTGTACCGCGTTCAGGACCGCTTCATATTGGATTTGATATTCGCTACAGCAGAGCAGATCATTTCCTGCCAGAACTGCTAAAATGGCTGCCTCGTCTGCGCCGTACAAGTCTGTAATCGCCTGCATCGCCAGGTCATCCGTAACAATTACACCTTCAAAGCCAATTTCCTGCCGTAAATAATTATGCACTGCAACAGAGAGTGATGCGGGATATTCCTTGTCCAGACAATTCACAAAGGTATGGCTCATCAAAATGGCCCCGCAGCCTGCCTCCGCACCTGCGGCAAAGGGGAGAAGATCCGCTATTTCCAATTCTGCCAGTGTGCGGTTATCTACTGCAACACCTGTATGGGTATCCGTATTGTTGCCGTATCCTGGAAAGTGCTTTAATACACTGCCCATCTGAAATTGATCCATGACCTCCACTACTGCAGAAACAAAGGCACCTGTCTTCTCCGGGCCCTGTCCCAGGGATCGGTCATACATAAATGCCTTTGGATCTGTGGTAATGTCACATACCGGAGCCATATTTACATTGATCCCCAAAGACTTAAGAAGTGTGCATTTTTCTGCCTCAGTCTGCATAATCAGTTCCAGTCCGCCTTCTCTATAGAGATCCCGGGGCGAAGGGAATTTGGTAAGGCGGTATTGCCAATAGCTGCTGACCCGGGTAACGGTTCCGCCTTCCTCGTCCACAGCGATCAGAAGCGGGATCGTGGCTGCTTGCTGATACCCGGCGATGGTATTCTTTACTGAGCTTTTGGTGCCAAAACGAAAGTCCCGTCCGAACAGGATATAGCCGCCCAAATGGTAGTCGGTTACGTCTTGCAGCGCATTACTCTCTGGGCATCGGGCAAGAAACAACTGTCCGACTTTTTCTGCTGTGGTCATTTTTTTAAGCAACACAGTACTGTCAAACGCAGCCTCGAAAGATGGCCCGGTGCTCTCCGTTGCAGCCAGTGTGTTTTCTACGGTAGCCTGTGTGCCTTCTGCTGTAGCCTGTGTATTGTCGTCTGTTGTTTGCGTGCCGTCTTCTGTTCCGTAGGTAGTTTCATTCGGTTGCATCTGTCGGCCCAGCAGAACCAACAAAATTAGAAGGAATGTTCCCAATATGAAAACCCGCTTCATAACGCACCTCTAACCCTATATAGATTATTTGCTAGTTTGTCCGTCTTAAAATACTTTTTGCAATGACTTCTACCAGCATATCTAATTCTGCTTCCGTAGTGTCCCGGCAGAGGGATACCCGGAAGGAACTGTCAATGATCTCGGGGGAGAGATTCATGGCAGTCATCACATGGCTGCGGTGGCCTTTGGCACAGGCAGACCCGGCGGAAACGTAGATCCCTGCATCCTGCAAAATATTAATGGAATTTTGGGTAGGGATGCCGGGGATGGATAGAGATAGAATATGTGGTGCTTCGTGGGTGCCGTTTATTTTTACCCCATCAAGTTTATATAACTTAGAAACGAGCGTTTCCAGTAATTCTTTTTCCATTTGAATATCCTGCCGGAAGGTGGAGGAAACGGCGGTGCAGGCCGCAGCGAAGCCAAAAATCGCGGGGGTCGCTTCTGTACCACTGCGGTAACCGCCCTCCTGTCCACCGCCGATCAGCAGCGGGGGAAAGGACTTGAGCCGAGGACTGATATACAGCGCACCTGCACCCTTTGGCCCGTGGATCTTGTGAGAGGAAACGGAGATTAGGTCTGCGCCCAGTGTTTTGGCCTGAAAGGGTACTTTCAAAAAGCCCTGAACCGCGTCTGTGTGAAAGATAGCTTCCGGGGCGAATTTGCGGGTTAGTTTTGCCATTTGGGAGATAGGTATGACCGCACCGGTCTCATTATTGACCATCATAATGGAAACGAGAACCGTGTCTTTCCGAAGCGCAGCCCGGAGGGAATCCAATGTGATCCGGCCTAATTCATCGGGCTGCAGGTAGGTCACATCAAAGCCTTGGCTTTCCAGTTCCTTCATGCAGTTTAGTATGGCGTGATGCTCAATGGCTGTGGTGATGATGTGCTTGTTCTTTTTGCCGAACCGCTTTACAGTTCCCAACAATGCCCAATTGTCCGCTTCTGTGCCGCCGGAAGTGAAAAATACCCGGTCCGGCTCAGCACCCAGAGCTGCAGCAACCTTTGTCCTTGCGGTGCGCAGCCCATGGGCAGCGTCGATGCCGAAGCTGTATAAAGCGCTGGGATTGCCCCAGTTTTCGGTCATAGCGTTCGAAACAGCCTCCACTGCTTCCCGGCAGGGCTTAGTGGTGGCAGAATTATCTAAATAAACCATGTTCTTTCGTCCTTTGTGTAGGGCGGGCTTTGCTCCAATGTTATTAAGTGCGTTGTCATTGCGAACCAGTGATCGATGTCACTGGTGTGGCAATCTCCTGTTGATGCGATTATATTTGCTCCCGCCGTTGAATTTTGATTTGGGTTATTTACCCACGCAGAACCGCTCAAAAATTCTTGCGGTAATGTCCTCCCGGACAGTCGCGCCGGTGACCTCACCCATGGCTTCCATGGCCGCCTCTATGTCCGTCAGTACAGCGTCCGGTGTCAGCCCCAGCTTCATACCCTGCAGTGCCCGCAGCGTGGCTTCGTATGCCCGGCGGATGGCGTCATACTGCCGGGGATTTGTCAGAATAGAGCCGTCACAGGGCAATTGTCCGGCAAACATGGTATCCACCACATCCGCAAGCTGGTCTAATCCGCTGCCGGTCTTGGCGCAGATAGGGATCACCGTCATGAAGGGCAGGTCACTGGGGACAACAGCCTGTCCTAAATCAGATTTGTTGATCAGGGCAATTGCGTTTTCGTGTTGGGCACAGGCTTCGATCACTGCCTGATCCTCCGGGGTTAGGGGTTGAGAGCCGTCGCAAACAAACAGCACTAGATCAGCGCTTTCCGCGGCTGTCTTGGAGCGCTCCACGCCCATGGCTTCAATTCGGTCGTCAGTATCCCGGATACCGGCCGTGTCGATCAGCCGCAGGCGGGTGCTGCCCAGCATGACGTTTTCTTCAACTGTATCCCGGGTTGTGCCGGCGATTTCTGTGACAATCACCCGCTCGTAGCCTGCCAGTGCGTTCAGTAGGCTGGATTTGCCCACGTTGGGTTTGCCCACGATCGCGGCAGCCACACCCTGACGCAGAATCCGGCCTTGACCGTAGGTTTGCAGCAATGCATACAGGGCTTTTGCGCGATTTCGCAGGGTGACAGTATAGCTCTCCAGATGAAAATCGTCAATATCTTCATCCGGGTAATCCAAAACGGCATGGAAATGGCTGCACAAATCGGTCAGGTTATTATAAATGGGTGCAAGTTCCTTTTGGAGAATCCCGCTCACCTGTCCAGCGGCATTGGCTGCCGCATCAGCGGTTTCCGCTTCGATCAGATCGATTACAGCCTCGGCCTGGGTTAACTCCAGCTGACCGTTTAGAAAGGCCCGCTTGGTAAATTCTCCCCGCTTGGCTGGCTGCGCACCTGCCAAATACAGCGCTTCCAGCCCCGCAGCCAGAACGGCGGGGGAGCCGTGGCATTGGATCTCCACCGTATCTTCCCCGGTGTAAGAGTGGGGCGCGCGGGTGTATACAGCCAGGCAGGCATCAATGATTCGGCCCTGGGCGTCGTGAAGATTGCCCAACATCAGCTTGCGGTTAGGCGCGTCTTTCAAGAGCTGTCCGTTATTTAATGTAAAGACCTTTCCGGCAACTGCGGCACAGCCATCCCCGGTCAGGCGCAGGATGCCGATTGCGGATATCTGATTGCCCGTAGATACTGCGGCGATCACGTGAGACATGAGAGTTCCTCCGGATATTACACAATAATATAATAGTATAGCACCTTTATGCCGGAATAGCAATTCTTATCCACATATTCCCAGCATTTTTGGGCAAACTAGCCGGGAGGTGAGTATATGCAGCAGCAAAAACGGTCCTATTCCGGTCTGTTGACCGATGAGAATATCAGTCATATCTTCCGTGACGCGGCGGATTTTATCCGCCGGGAGCTGCGGTGTGGAGAATTTGTGGTCTACGCCTATGCCGTTGACGGTCTGATCGCATCGGCCTATGCGTCAGACTATATCTTTAAACCCATTACCCAACACTTGAAAGGGTCTTCTATTAAGGAGGTTTATCAAAATGCGCTGGATGGGATGATCTATAATAATGTGGCCAAGCCCTGCGCGGATTTGGATACCGTGGCATTGCTGCTGGTAAATGGCTTCTGTGTGGTGCTGTTTCCCGGGGCGGGCGCAATTGCGTTTGAGGTCAGAACACCGGATAAGCGGGGGACTTCCGCACCGGAGGTGGAAAATACCGTCAAAGGCGCGAAGGATGCCTTTGTGGAAACCATCCGCTCCAACACCAGCTATATCCGCCGTCATTTGCGCAGCCCGGACCTGCGCCTGTACGAGACCCAAGTGGGAAGACGTAGCCTGACCAATATCAGTATTGTTTGGCTGGAGGGGATCACAAATCTGGGGCTGGTGGAGAAAATGAAAGAGCGGATCGGGCAGATCGATATTGACGGCCTGCTCTCCCCGTCAGCGGTGGAGGAGTATGTGACCGGGTCCCGAGCCACAGCATTCCCATTGCTGCAATATACGGAACGGACGGACCGCTTTTGTCAGGGGATTTTGGACGGCCGGGTGGGACTGCTGATCGATGGACTGCCTCTGGGATATCTGGCCCCGGCAGACTTGATGTACTTGATGGAAAGCCCGGAAGACCGGGGCAGGGATTATGTGGGCGCTTCCGCTGTGCGGATTCTGCGGTATTTGGCGCTGCTCACTGGCCTGCTGCTGCCTGCTGTTTATATTGCGCTGGCAACTTTTCATCAGGCAGTATTTCCATTGCCCTTACTGCGATCTATTATTGAGAGTAAGCAATCTGTGCCGTTTTCCACTGCGGCAGAAGTGTTAGGGCTTTTGATCGCCTTTGAACTGCTCCAGGAATCCGGTATCCATCTGCCCCAGGCAATCGGCCAGTCAGTGTCTGTAGTGGGCGGTATTGTGGTTGGTACGGCTGCAGTTGAGGCCGGGCTGATCTCACCGGCTGCGCTGATCATGGTATCTGTTGCGGGCGTGTGCGGATTTGTCCTGCCCAATCGGGATCTGGCCAATGCAGTGCGGATCTGGCGGTTCGGTATCGCTGTGCTTGCTGCAATTTCCGGGCTCTATGGAATCGCTGCCGGTGTGCTGATCCTGCTGATCCATTTGACAGGGCTTCGGTGCTTGGGTATGCCCTATCTGGCCAGAACAGGAACCATTTTGCGGAAACGGTTGGCAAAACAAAAATTCCGAACGGAGAAGTTGAAGCCCGAGGATCGGAGGAATCAACGATGAGACGTATCTTATATTGTGTTATTCTGCTGGCAGCGTTTTTCGTGCCGGTGGAGCGGTTGGATGTAGCAAAGCTGCTTCCGGTCGAGGCAATTGCCATCTATCTGGAGGAAGGGGCAATTGTCTTGGAAACAGACACAGAAAATAAGGGGCGAGGGGAGACAGTCCAAGAGGCATTGAAAAATCTAAAGGAGAATACCACAAAGATCATTTATTTGGATACGGCGCGTTACCTGCTGGTGGCCGAAAATACCCAAGCTCAGACACAGGAATTATTGCAGTATTTGAAGCCAAATATACGTCAGGGAACCTATGGCGGCGGTGATGTAAAAGAAGAAGCAAAGTATCTGGATGCCCACAGAGAATCGGCAAAACCCATGGTTAATAATTAAAATAAAAAAGTTGAAAAAAGATGAAAATAAGTGTTGACAAAAAGGAGATAGGGTGATATTATATCGAAGCGCTTCCGGACGGGGGCGCGAGGGAAGCACAGGTTGAAAGAAAAATGGAGAGAAATGAAAAAAGTTCTTGACAAAGGGATGAAGCTGTGCTAGAC
>JAZNIG010000103.1:0-28118 GCA_045577355.1 Faecousia sp.
TTTGAGCTTGCAAAGGTCATTATCAATGATTCTGTTACAAGAGAGGCTATCAGTAGGGAGCAAATGCGGAAGTTTTTAGCATTTGTCAAAGAGGATAAGCATTACAGCAAGTATTATGATGCTATGTATATCCTGTTCCATACTGGAATGAGAATATCCGAGTTTACTGGCCTGACCATCGGCAACTTGGATATGAAAAACAGAACTATCCAAATTGACCATCAGTTACAGCGAAAGAGCGATGGCACCAAATACATCGAGTCCACAAAGACCAATGCAGGCACAAGAACCTTGCCTATGGAAGATGATGTGTATGAGTGTTTCCAGCGGATATTGAAAAGCAGAAAGCAGCCGCTGTTTGAACCAACAATTGATGGTTATTCGGGTTTTCTGTTCTTTGACAAAGATGACCACCCTATGGTGGCAATGCATTGGGAAAAATACTTTCAACATGCAGTAGAGAAGTATAACAAAATCTTCAAAGATGAGCTTCCCAAAATCACACCCCATGTGTGCAGACATACCTTTTGCACCAATATGGCAAAGAGCGGTATGAACCCGAAAACTTTGCAGTACATCATGGGACATGCGGATATCAGCATCACTTTGAATACATATACCCATGTCAAATTTGATGATGCAAAGGCAGAGTTCGACCGGGTAATGGAAGCTTAAAAGACATACAGAAATGTGTTCGTCTGCTATAAGTAGTAAAGCCGGTAGTAAACCGTGTCTATTTACTACCAAATTTACTACTTTTGCAGGCCACAATACGCCACGAAAAGCAACATTAGGAAACGATGTGCCAAAACGGCAGAATAGGGAAAAAGCCTTATATATCAAGGCAAATCGTGGTTTATCGAGGAGGATCTTAGCAATGATAAAAGTGTTATTCGTCTGCCACGGCAAGATTTGACCCAGGAATGGCATACCAGGCTATGCAACCCTATACCACCGTTTGCAAGGTGATTTCCCTCTTTATACTACTCGCATACTACTTTTCAAAATAACCACATCTTGCCCCAACATGACACGAAATAGCACAGCCGCCTCCATCTCGGAGGCGGCTGCTGTTGTTAAATATGGTACACCACTTCTTTGCCATGTTGTTTGGCATATTCAATTTCTTTCTTTACGGATTTCCCAATATATCCACCAATGTTCACAACATAGATTCCATCACTTAGGTCAATTTTTCTATAATGCGCTTCCGCAAGCCGCATAAGCTCATTTTCTGTTGGGATTACATCTCCCTCACAATATACGCATTGCAAAACATTGTATCCCTTATGTGCTTCAAGGTCATAAGCGATTTCTTTCATTTCTCTATCAAATCTCATGCTACCACAAATCGTATATGTTTTCATTTAAACATCTCCCGTTAACAACGTTTGCTCAATGAATCTTGCAACACCATCTGCGTCATTGCTTTCCACAATATAATCCGCTACAGCTTTTACCTCATCTATCCCATTGGCAACGGATATTCCCAAACCGCACATTTTTATCGGTTCAATGTCATCTTGGTCATCCCCAAAGTAGGCCGTTTCAATAGGAGAGCAGCTGCAAATATCTAACATTGCCTTTATGCCATTCCACTTAGTTGCGGCGGTGTTCATAATTTGCATTAAGTATCCATGTGCGATTGTATAATACAAGTCTGCCGTTAATTCTTGTTGAACAAGTGCCAGTGTTTCATCACTGTCAAGATGCACTAGTATTTTCAATGCGCCTTCCTCATTGACAATACCAACCAAATCGTCAGAAAGGATTGTTTCGTAGTCTGCAATCGGCAGATTAGAGTAAGCACAATCTCCAGTTTCAAGAGTAATCCGCAACGCAGGATGGCGATTCAACGCATTCAATAAACGTTCTGCACTCGTTTGACAGATTCCGTATTCAGTCCGTTGGTTTCCGCATATTATCCTTGCACCATTGGAAACAACCATGGCGTCAACACCTATCATATCGCAATACTGCTTTGCGGTACGCAACGGCCTTGCTGTGGCAACCATGATTCTAATTCCATATCTTTTACACTCTTTGAGAACCTTAACAGTATACGCAGATAATGTTTTGTCTGTATGCAACAAGGTCCTATCTAAATCTACGACGATAGCCTTAACATTCTTTGAGTTAGCCATAGTTATCACATCCTTCAAATTCATGTTCAACTAACAAGATTATACCCCCATAGCACACAGAAATCAAGATTTACTCATAAGTTGCCGCTACCCGCCCTTATCTGCAAAAACAGCTATGATAGAGGTAGCGGATTTTTTATGCCTGTGCTGTCGGGTATTTGTTCCGCTTTCAAATACCGTTTTTTCGGCTTCTATGTTAATGGCATAACACTTGCCGACGGGATGGATTGCTGTCCCGTATGGCGGGCTTGTATAAGGTATTAACACAATGACCATATAGGAAAGGGAACATATATGCAGAGAAGATATAGAACTAAGAAATATTACTGTGGAGAGTATCTGGAGGTGGCTATTTATCCAGTATATACCCATCCAAAGAAAAGAGGGAAGCGGAGCAAACCAACATCCGAAATTCAGCAGCGGCTCAATCAGCGGCACACAGAGGGGCGGCTTCGTCGGCTGCTGCATACCAATTTCACCCCGTCCGACCTTTTTGCCACATTGACCTTTGATGATGCAAACCTCCCCGCATCGGTAGAGGATGCCCAACGGCTGCTCCAAAACTTCCTCCGTCGGCTCAAAAGGAAATATGCCCGCCTGGGTCTGGATGCCAAGTACATATATGTCCTGGAATACGGACAGGAACACAACCGCCTCCACATCCATCTTGTCTTGACGGACGGCATCACCAGGGCCGAGCTTGCGAAGCTCTGGGGTCTGGGGGAGGTCAATGCGAATGCTCTGCGTTTTGAAAAGGATGGTCTGGCTACCCTGGCCAAGTATTTGACCAAGGGCGGGGGAGTTGATGACCAGGACAGGCCGACCTGGAAGCGGTGGTCTGGCAGCCGTAACCTGGAGCAGCCGACAGTTACCCAAAGGGATGGACGGCTCTCCCATCGGAAGATGGCCGACCTCTGCCAGAACGGCGGGGAGACCGACTATCTGGAAACCCAGTTTGATGGCTATGAAATGGCCGACTTCTCCCTGGAGGTCAGCGAAGATATATACGGCGGCTATTATCTGGCGGCCACATTAAAGAAAATCCCGACCAGGGGCGATACCTGGTCGGGGGTAGGGTGGTTGCCGTTTGGTTAAGGCTCTCGGTCATCAAAGGAGGGGTAGTCTATCTCTCTGCCCTCATCATCGTCTATGTACACCTCTTCATATACTTCATACTCCTGGACAGGCTGTGATTTTAACTGCTCCACCTCCTGCCGAAGTGCCCGACAGGAAATCTCCGCACTTTCGGCTCGTCGGATGGCATCCTGTAGGACAGTACTATGATTCATCTTGTGCCACAGACGGTCTCCCAGGTTTCGCAGTTCTGATAGCTTTCGCTCCACCCAGGCCGTAGACTTGGCCTGTTCCATTAACTGCTCATAATCGGACTCCAGGATGGTAATTTCCACCTGGGGTGGATTCTTGCTGCCTATGGTTTTATGGCGGACTTTCCGCTTCAGCACTCGCACAGGACGCTCCTGGGCGAATGATTCTCGGATGCACTCGGCTATGCTCTTTCTTGCTTTCAATGTTTCGATTTCAGCCTGTAACAGAGATATTTCCTGTTTTAATTCTTCAAAAGTTTGCTGTTCCATAGTCTACCTCCTTATCTTGTGTGATGGTATTCGTGGGACTGCCTTTGTGCGATTCGCTGCATAAACCGCTGCCAGATACCCATTCCTCGCATAAACTGCTCTTGCTCCTGGGCCTGTTCCTCGGCGGCTCTGGCTCGCTGCCGCAACTGCTTGATGGTATAGGCATCCTCTCTGGTCTGCTGTTCTGCCTTTTCTGCCCGCTGCTCGGCGGCTTGTACCCTGGCGTTGCGGTCAACCTCTGCCCACAGCTTTTTCCCGTACCGCTGCAAATTGTTCCAGGCGTTCATAATGGCGGTAGTAATGGTGGCTCGTTCCCGCAGCCATTCATAGTCGGCTCGGGTCAGCTTCACCTTTTCAGGCTCTACAACCTTGCCCGTGATGTTCTTTTTCTCGGGGAGAAATTCGGCCTCTACCTTTATATCGGGTCTCTCAAGAGATTCCTGGATGGTGCGGGTAATGCTGTTTCGGTCTCGGAGGGTGTCCCTCTCCGTCCGTACTTGCTCAATCTCTGCCTTGGCTAAGACAATCATTTGTGCCTGTTCTGTTGCCACGGCCTCAAGCTCCTGCTTCTGTGTGGTTAAAATATCGACCACTTCTTCCATCCTCTTGCACTTATATTCCAGAACGGACAAATGCTTCTGGCTCGGATTCTTCACTTCTCGGTCAATGACGATGCCCCGCTTCTCGCAGAGGTCATAGAACTCCTGGCGGATAAGCTCGGAGAATGTTATCAGCGGACAATTATACTTGCCCTCCTTGGTGGTGGGGTCTGGCCTCTGGATGCCCATAGCCTCAAATGCCTGGGCCTGGTTGGGTACTATCTGGTTGAACTTATCCAGAGCGCAAAAGGTCATCCTTGCGTGAATATGGTCTGCTCCCACCTCATCCTGGTGCAGCGAAAGGGTCAAGAATTGGATGTTTTCGCCCCATCGGTTTTGCATATTGGCTATCAGTTCGGCTGCTGCTCCCATTAGCATTTCTCGGCGTTCCTTGGGGTCGATGTCCGTATCTCGGCTGCCTATTTGGAGAATGGTCTCCAGAGGGGCGGTGCGGCGGCTGGCGTAAATGTCGGATACCGATTTGCACCTTTCGGGGTGTCCGTCTGCTATGTATCGGGCGTTCTTGGCCTCCTGGTCTGGGCCGTAAAGCTCCTCATATCTGGATAGCTCAAAGGCTTTCGCATCGAAGCTCCCGCAGCGGCGCACTTTGCCTTCAGCGGTAAACTGAAGATTGATATTCTGCTCGGTGCGTTCGTGGTCGATGTGTCGCTCCTGGGCCCTGGTCTCGGCCTTGGTGTTGTGGTTGGCGTTGTAGACCTTGCCACTTGCGGTGGCTCGTCCATTACGGACAGTTGCCTTCATCTTTTTTGCCATAAATATATCACCTCAAGGATAATTTAGAACAAACAACGATAAAAACGCACATTAAAAGTTTAGGAAACGGCGATAAGTACTCAGTATGATATGCCGTCCCAGCATATCCACTTCGTACTCCTGGGGGCAGCCGCCCCCGCCGTAAGCTCCCCCAAAAGGGAGGGCGAAACGCGTAGAAAATACACCCGATTTTTGCCCCATTTTTCTACATCTAGTGGCCCAGCCAAGTAGATGGCATTTCCACTATTTTAGCAGTGGTGGCACTCGCTGCACCCACTGCACCTTGAAAAATGAATATCGGGTTTTCCCTGGGACGAATGAGATACGGAACTAAGATTTGAGATACGGAACTAGAAAGGACGAGAGAGATTGAAAGAAAACGATGTGCGTATTTGTGAGAAGTATGCCTTGACCGTAGCCGAGGCAGCCGTCTATTTTGGAATCGGCGAAAAGAAGCTGCGGAGTATGATTGAAGAATACAGCCACCTGGGTCTGTTCATCCAGAACGGCGTGAAATATACAATTAAAAGGCAAAAATTCGAGGCTTTCCTTGATGAAGCCTTTGCAATCTAAAAAAGGAATGGAAATAAGTCCCGAACTATGCTACAATGTTTGTATGTCATGTTCGGGGCTTTCTCAATGAAAGGAGAAAAACGAATATGAGCGTAAAGCGTAGAGATAGCAAAAACAGAATTTTGCGTAACGGAGAAAGCCAAGACAAGAAGAACGGACGATATATCTATAAGTACTATGACATCCTGCACAAACCCCATTTTCTGTATTCCTGGAAGCTTGAGCCTACCGACAAGCTCCCCGCAGGCAAAAAGGATGACCTTTCCCTGCGTGAGAAGATTCGGCTGCTACAAAAGGATTTGGCAGACGGCATTGATGTCCAGGGCGGTGATATGACAGTTCTGCAACTGGTCAAGCGGTATCTTGCCACCAAGACGGGTGTTAAGGCTACCACCGAGGCGGGTTACAAAACTGTGTTGAATATTCTGGAGAAAGAGGCATTTGCCCATCTGCCTATCAAGAAAATTCACACCACCGATGCCAAGACATTCCTTATCAAGCTGCAAAAAGAGGACAAGCGGAGCTACAGCAGCATCCACAGCATCCGTGGCGTGCTTCGCCCCGCTTTTGCCACAGCGGTGGAGGATGATTTCCTCCGAAAGAATCCCTTTGATTTTGAGCTTGCAAAGGTCATTATCAACGATTCTGTTACACGGGAAGCCATCACTAGGGAGCAGATGCGGAAGTTCTTGACCTTCGTTAAGGAGGACGAATACTACCGCAAATACTATGACGGCATTTATATCCTGTTCCATACTGGCCTGCGAATCTCCGAGTTTGTGGGATTGACCATCAGCGACCTGGATATGAAGAGCAAGACAATCCGCATTGACCATCAGTTGCAGAGAAAATCGGACGGCACAAAGTATATTGAAACCACCAAGACCAACGCAGGTACAAGAATGTTGCCTATGGAGGACGATGTATACGCCTGTTTCCAGAGAATCCTGGCAAACAGAAAGCCGCCCCTGGTCGAGCCGACCATTGACGGCTATTCTGGATTCCTGTTCCTGGACAAGGATGACCGCCCCTCGGTAGCAATGCATTGGGAGCATTACTTCAAACACGCCTGGCAAAAGTATAACAGCATTTACAAGGAAGAGCTTCCCTTGATTACTCCCCATGTGTGCCGCCATACATACTGCACCAACAAGGCCAAAAGTGGTATGAATCCCAAAACCTTGCAATACTTGATGGGCCATTCCGAGATTAGTGTAACGATGGACACCTACACCCATCTGGGTCTGCAAGATGCCTGGGAAGAGCTGCAGCGGTTGCAGTTGGAGTTCTCCAAAAAGGAAATGGGCCTAAGAGTGGTCAAAACAGCATAATTTTTCAAGTAGTACGGAGAGATAGATAAATCGCCTAATTTGCAGAAGCAGAAAACTAAAGTTGAGAAACTACAGGGAAAACCCGATAAACTGTTAAAAATCCCAAGTAGTAAATTTGAAGAATTTTTTGAATTTACTACTTTTTATACTACCTTTGGTAGGAAAGATATGCCAACCTATACCGCCATATGCCATCGGGAAAAGATGGCGGGGTGGAGAAAATGTTCCGAAACCCCTGGCGAAAGCGGCATATCTTGGTATAAATTTGCATAGTTTGGAGTTTTGAATAATGATAAAGATACTATTTGTCTGCCATGGCAATATTTGTCGTAGCCCCATGGCGGAATTTGTAATGAAGGATTTGGTGCAGAAGGCGGGACGGACAGCAGACTTTCAGATTGCGTCCGCGGCAACAAGTCGGGAGGAATTGGGCAATCCGGTGTATCCCCCGGCCCGGCGGGAACTGAACCGGCATGGAATCGCCTGCGACGGCCATCGGGCCCGGCAAATTTCCCCGGCGGATCTGCGCAATTACGACTATATTTACTACATGGATTCCACAAATGCCCGGAATTTGGCCCGGATGTTCCCCGGTGAAGCGCGGTTCAGGCCTTTTCTGGAGTGGGATGTGGCAGACCCTTGGTATTCCGGGGACTTCACCCAGACCTGGAAGGATATCTGTCAGGGCTGCGCACGGATCTTAGAGGAGCTGAGATAATGGATCTGAATTTGCTGAAAAACGGACTGGCAGAGCTACCGCTGTACGCCTATGAATTTATCGACCCCCGGGAGCTGGAATTTTCCCAGCGGATTCGCCATATTTGTCAGACGGAATGTCCCATGTACGGAAAGACCTGGGCCTGTCCGCCGGCGGTGGGCGAAGTTTCCGAGTGTGAGAAAAAATGCCTGGCGTATAATCGCTGTTTGCTGATCGGAACGATCACGGAGGTACAGGACCTGACGGACATCGCCGAAACCCTGGCTACCCGGCCGGAGCATGAGAGGCTGACCAATCAGGTCCGGGATTTGCTCCGGGAGCAGGGGGTGCAGCCCTATATTCTGTCTACAGAGGCATGTGCCATCTGCGAACGCTGCGCGTACTTAGACGGCTTGCCCTGCCGGATGCCGGGCAAGATGCATCCCTGCGTGGAAAGCCATGGCATCAATCTGATCCCCGCTTTGGAGCGCTGCGGCCTAGAATTTCAGTACGGCGGCAATGTGGTTACCTGGTATTCCCTGCTGTTTTTTAACGATTAAAACCGGAGCACAGATTTGGCCTCCGATATTCTTTGACGATCCGGCATCCCACGCCAGTAAACACACGGCCCCAGGACCGGAAGGAACAACGTTGGACATTGCCACACCTGTGACCTATAGCATGGGTGTGGCAATCACATATAATATGACATTCGGCCAGACTACACCCCGACTTTTCAAACTTTTTCTTAATTTTCCGTGAAGCAGGGTAGAAGTCGGGCCGGCTTTATGCTATAATAATTGTAAGTATATGTATGGAGAGAGATAACTATGCTGGAACTTTTAGCACCAGCGGGGTCCATGGAGGCTCTGCGGGCCGCAGTACAAAACGGTGCCAATGCAGTCTACCTGGGCTGTGGGCAGTTCAACGCCCGGCAAAGTGCCAAAAATTTCACCCCACAGGCTCTGAACGAGGCAGTGAAATACTGCCATATCCGGGGCGTACAGGTCCATTTGACCCTGAACACCCTGGTTTCCGATAAGGAGACACCCGAGGCCACTGCTTTGATCCGCCACGCCGCGCTCTGTGGGGTGGATGCTTTTATTGTTCAGGATCTGGGAATTATTCAGCTTTGCAAGCAGATTGCTCCCCATATTCCCATTCACGGCTCCACCCAAATGACCATCCACAGTCTGCCCGGCGTGCTGCTTTGCGCCGCCTGGGGCCTGAGCCGGGTGGTGCTCAGCCGGGAGCTGAGCCGGGAGGAAATCCGATATATTACAGCCAATTCTCCCATTGAAATAGAAGTATTTGGCCATGGCGCCCTGTGCATGTGCTATTCCGGCCAGTGCTATCTGTCCGCTGCTATTGGGGGCAGATCGGGCAACCGGGGACGCTGCGCCCAGCCCTGCCGGCAAAGCTATGGCTACGGCCGCTGGCAGAACATGCATCCACTGAGCCTGAAGGACAACTGCCTGGTCCATTACCTGAAGGATTTGGAGGATATGGGCGTTGCCTCTGTGAAGCTGGAGGGACGGATGAAGCGGCCGGAATATGTGGCCGCTGTGACCGGGGTATACCGCCAGGCCATGGATACAGGCCGTGTGACCAGATCGATGATGGACCAGCTTCACACTGCTTTCAACCGTCAGGGCTTCACCGATGGCTACTATAATGGAAAAATCGGTGCCGGTATGTTCGGTATTCGGGAGGACAGGAACGAGGATCAGAGCTGGTTGAAAACCGTTCAGCAGACCTACGAAACCGTGGAAAACCCCCTGGTCCCTGTACGCTTCCACTGCACTGTCCGCCCTGATAAAACAACCCTGACCGTTACAGACCCGGATGGACGGGTCTGCGCATTGGACGGGCCCAAGCCGGAGTCTGCCCGGGTCATTGATCTGTCTGAGGAAGCACTGGCAGCCCGGCTGGCAAAGACCGGTGGCACACCATATGTGTGTACCGAGGTCCGAGCAGATATTACATCTGGCTATACCCTGTCCGCATCCGTGATCAACGGTCTGCGGCGGGATGCCCTAAATCTGCTGACAGTCCAGCGGGCCCGCCGGGATACACCCCGGCTGAGCCGTCCCCAGAAGATTGCCCACTATACCGGCAACAAATCCCGGCCGGAATTGACTATCCAGGTCACCACCCGTGAGCAAATTACCGGGCGGCTTTTAAAAATGGCCCCCGCTGTGCTGTATGTACCCCTTCACCTTCTGGTCGAAGATCCGGAGTTTTGCAAAAAGCTAACAAACCAGATCACTGTCTGCGCGGTCCTGCCCCGCATCGTCCACGATGGGGAGCTGGGCAAGCTGTGTCAAGATCTGAAAACCGTCCGTGCGCTGGGCGTCCAGGAAGCCCTGGCAGGCAATCTGGGTCTGCTGTTGCCGGTACGGGAATGTGGTCTGCGTGTCAGAGGTGATTTCGGACTGAATCTGTACAGCTCCGCCGCAGTAAATGCAGCCCGGGAGCTGGAGTTAAAGTCCGCCTGTCTGAGCTTTGAGATGACCCTACCTCAGATCCGCGATGTAAGCAAGGCCGTTCCCTGTGAAATTCTAAGCTATGGCCGCATGAGCCTGATGGTAACAGAAAACTGCCTGATCAAGGGCCGCAGCGGTCAGTGCTCCTGCCAGTTGCAGCCTGCCAAGCTGGTAGATAAAACCGGTGCGGAATTTCCGATCATCCGGGACGGCAGTTCCTGCCGCAGTGTGGTGCTGAACGGCAAAAAACTGAATTGGCTGGACCGTCAGGATGATTTGGCCCGGCTGGGTTTGTGGGCCACCCGACTGTACTTCACTACAGAGAATCCCAAGGAAGTGGATCAGGTATTGTCCTGCGTCCACAATCCTGCGCCCTTTGATCCCGGTGCCGCGACGCGCGGCCTGTATTTGCGGGGTCTGGACTAACACATCAGCCTATCGTCCCGGATAGTAAAAAAACGCGAATTTCTATCAATCATGTTGTTCATAAGAAGCCGTAGGTGTGTCCCCTGCGGCTACCCCCATAAACATTAACCAAAGAGGAAAACTGTATGCAGCTGATACTTGCATCCCAATCGCCCCGGCGAAAAGAACTGATGGGGCTGTTCCATATTCCTTTTGCCATCCGGGTGGCGGATATAGATGAGGCCATGGACCCTGCTAAAGCCCCCTTCGACGAGGTGGCTCGGGTCAGCCGGGCCAAGGCAGAAGCTGTGCCCCACGGCCCGGACGATGTGGTGATTGCTGCCGATACCATTGTGGTCTGCTGTGGCCAAGTGCTGGGCAAGCCAGCCGATGCCCAGGACGCGGAGCGGATGCTGAATCTGCTGTCCGGCCGGGACCATCAGGTCATGACCGGCCTTACAGTGCTCAGAGGCAATCAATGCATAGTATGCACTGAGGTGACAAATATCCACTTCCGCACTCTATCCCAAAAGGAGATTCGGAACTATATCCGTACCGGAGAACCTATGGACAAGGCAGGAAGCTACGGTATCCAGGGCCAGGCTGCATTGTTTGCCGAAAAATTGGTGGGTGACTATTATAATGTAATGGGCTTGCCAGTCTGCCGCTTGGGTCAGATTCTGAAAACTGTTGCTCCCGAATGGATGGAGGATATAAAATGAGACATTTTTTCACCACCCGCGTGAAGGTTGTTTTGGTGGCCGCGCTGCTGCTGGCTGTGATCTTGACTGTAGTGGGCAGTCTGACCGGTATGAGTATTCCGGATCTGTTTGTAAAAGGCGTTCTGACGCCTATCCGCTCCGGCATCAGTCAGCTAACGGATCACGCCGAGCAGCTTTATAACTATACGTTTGAATATGAATCCCTGTTGGCCGAAAATCAGGCACTGAAGGAACAGCTGGCCCAGATTGAGGACGAGGCGCGCCAAGCTGATGCCATCGCCCGGGAGAATGACCGCCTGCGTGCTATGCTGGAGCTGATTGAAGCCAATGAAGACTATAAACTGGTGGACGGATACATTATTTCCCGGAGCTCCGTAGACTGGACCAACACCTTTACCATTAACCGGGGTACAAATGTAGGGATCGAGGCAGGCATGTGTGCAGTTACTGCCAACGGTGAATTGGTAGGCCTGATCAGTGAAGTAGGAACCAATTACGCAGTGATCAAGACCGTTTTGGACTCCTCTTTGGAGATCAGTGCCACCATTGCCTCCTCCGGTTATAACGGCATGGTTCAGGGTGGCTATTCCACTGGATTGGACGGTTTGCTCCGTATGGACTATTTGCCCAGCTCCGCAGTCATCCGTAATAATGACCAAGTAGTCACTACCGGTTCTACCGTCTATCCCCGAAACCTGATTCTGGGACATGTAGTGGACGCAGGCTTCGATGATACAGGTGTTGCCAAGTATGCGCTTTTGGAGCCTGCTGCGGACTTTGGCCGCTTGGAGCAGGTGTTCATCATCACCGAATACGATGCGGGGTGAGCACCATGGCGAAAAAACATTCATTCCGGCCGGATAAACCCCAGGCCGGTATTCTAAGTAAGCTGTACCTGACAAAAAGGCAGCGCAGATCCCTGTTTAAATGGTTTCTGTACGGACTGGTTCTGCTGGTGCTCAGTGTATTACAGGATGTGATCTTAAGTCGGGTGCGGTTATTTGGCGCTACCACCGAGCTGGTGCCCTGCGGTATTTTTCTGATTTGTATTCTGGAGGGCACCCATACCGGCAGTGTTTTCGCACTGGCTGCATCCCTTGCCTATCTGTTTTCCGGCACTGCACCCGGTACCTTCGCCATGGTATTCATCGTGGTACTGGCTGTGGTTGCGTGTATTTTCCGGCAGGCTTATCTGCAAAAGGGCTTTAGTGCAGCTATGCTGTGCACTGCCAGCGCCATGCTGGTCTATGAGATGGCGGTCTTTGCTATCGGTTTATTTCTGGGCTTGACCGTCCCCGGCCGGCTCATTGGCTTTTGTGTTACTGCGGTGCTTTCTCTGATCGCAGCTCCACTTCTTTACCCAATTGTTTTACCCATTCGTGCTCTGGGAGGTGAATCATGGAAAGAATAACACGTTTGCGTACACGGATTCTGCTTGTGCTGTTTGTTCTGGTACTTAGCATTTTCGCTTTTCGGCTGTATGATCTCCAAATCATACAGACCGGCGGAAATATGGACAATACATCTACTTTTATCACCCGTACCCGTGTGAAAGCAGCCCGGGGTGAGATCCTGGACCAGAACGGCAATGTGCTGGTCAGTAACCGACCCAGCTACGATCTGGTCATCAATCACTATGTGCTGTTGTCGGCCACAGGCACCAATGACTATCTATATCAGCTGGTACAGCGCTGTCACACCCAGGACATCGCATACACAGACAGCTTTCCCATTTCCCAGGAACGCCCGTTTACCTATACACTCAGTCAGTACAGTTCCGCTTGGCAGGGATATTTCCAGACATACCTGAATTATAAGGGCGGCCTGGATTCGGATATTACTGCCCCGCTGCTGATCCAAAAGCTACGGGAAAAGTATAAGATCCCCGCGGAATGGACTGATGAGGATGCCAGACTGGTCATCGGCCTGCGTTATGAACTGGACCTTCGCCAATGTGTAGGTACTCTACCTAACTATGTATTTCTGACCGACGCCAATGACGAAGAGCTGTCCGCCGTAATTGAGCTGAATATCCCAGGCATGAACGTAGAGGCATCCAGTGTCCGGGAATACAACACCCCCTACGCTGCCCATATACTGGGCCATGTGGGTGCCATGAGCCCTGCTCAGTGGGAGTATTATCAAAATATCGACGGTTATGAAATGGACGCGGAGGTGGGCCAGGACGGCTTGGAAAAAGCCTACGAGGAATACCTCCATGGAATAGATGGCTTACGTGAGGATAAGGTGGCAACCGACGGCACCCTGATCTCCTCCCGCTATCTCATCGAACCTAAGGCCGGCGCCAACGTGGAAGTCTCCATTGATATTAATCTGCAGCGAGCTGCTGAGGAATCACTTGCCAAGGTAATTGAAGCCTTGCGGGCAGGCTCCGGAGATGGCTCTGACGCGGGCGGCGGCGCAGTGGTAGCAACTGATATTAAAACCGGGCAGGTCCTGGTTTCCGGCAGCTATCCTACCTATAATCTATCTACCTTCTTTGAGGATTATGAGAAACTCTCACAGGACATCTACAGTCCCCTGTTTAACCGGGCACTGCTGGGCACTTATCCTCCCGGCTCTACCTATAAGATGTCCATGGTGGTAGCAGGCATTGATTCCGGTGTGATCAATGCGGATTCCACCTCCAACGATGTCGGTAAATTTACCAAGTACGAAGGCTTTGAAGCCAACTGCTATACTTATACGGTGACCGGCAAGGCCCATGGCGTGATCGACGCGGCTGATGCGCTGAAGGTATCGTGCAACTATTTCTTCTATGACCTGGGTGACAAGATCTCTCTGACAGCTATGGATAACACAGCCAAACAGCTGGGACTGGGTGAACATACCGGCGTGGAACTGCCGGAATATGTGGGTCAGCGGGCCAATGCTGAGACAAAGGCTGCCCTTTACTCCGGCGACAAATCCGGATGGTATAAGGCTGACCAGATCCTGGCTTCTATTGGCCAATCCGATAACCTGTTTACCCCTATGCAGCTTTGTGTCTATACCTCTGCGCTTGCCAATCATGGCCGCCGCTACAAAGCCACCTTTATGAACCGGGTAGTGTCCTCTGACTATCGGAGCCTGCTGGAAGAGAATGAGCCAACCCTATTGTCTCAGCTAAACATTTCTGACGAGGCTTACAACACAGTAAAAGAAGGCATGTACCGGGTTGCCAATGTGTCCGGCGGCACGGCCTACAGCACCTTCCGGAACTATCCCATCACAGTAGCCGCCAAAACAGGTACGGCAGAGCACGGCAACAATACTGCCTCGGACCACGCCGCTTTTGTCTGCTACGCCCCCATTGACGACCCCCAAATCGCCATCTCCGTCTATGTGGAAAAAGGCGGCCACGGCTACACTTTGGCAACCGTTGCCAAAGCCATTATGGATGTCTACTTTGAAGTGGGCCAGGTAGGTGACGTAAACACCTACGAAAATCAATTAAGCTGAACAAAGAGCACCGGACCGCGGCAAGCGGCCCGGTGCTCTGCATGCAAGCAAAGGCAAATTCAAGTTTGTTGTGCTGTTTCGTATTACCCTTTGTAGGGCGGGGGCTCGCTCCCGCTGTTTAAAACAGCAGGTTATCGGGCGGCGGGAGCGACCCCCCGCCCTACAATAGCTATGCTAAAACTGCCCCCATAAATACAAATTTGTCCTTTCTGACTTCTCTCTATCTTGCTGGAATTGGAAATTTTTCTCTTTCTTTTTGGACATAATAGTGGTATACTTGCAGTAGTTTTTGTGAAAATGACGGTTTCTTAGGAGAGATGCGGAAATGAAAAACCAAAAACTTTCTCTGCTGATCCTTGCTCTGGCGCTGCTCCTGTTATTGGTACTGGTTGTATGCCTTGTTTCCTGTCAGCATGCGCAGAATAATGCCCCAAAGGTAGGACTTTGCTTCCGTCAATGTGATGCCAATGCTGAATATTGCCGCCTGGTGCGGGAAACGTTAAACCAAGCCGGATATCACATCAAAGTAGTTGACGCAATGAATGACCAGAGCCGGCAAACTGAACAGATCGGTAAATTGATTCAGGATAACTACGACTTTTTGGTGGTGGAACCGGTGATGGTCAGCACATCGCAGCAGCTGGCCGCCCAGATAACGGAGGCACAAATTCCAGCGGTTTTTGTCAACTATGAGCCCGATGGCGCTGCTTTGGAGCAATGGGACAAACTCTGCTATGTGGGCTGTCTGAAGGATCGGCACGGCAGCTTACAGGGAGATCTGATTCTGCAAACCAAACACAAAGGAGATATCAACGGTGACGGTACCGTTTCCTGTCTGGTGCTCAGTGGCCCGGAGGACGATATACTCGCGCAATTGCAGGCAGCGGGGTGCATTGACGCACTAACCGATGCCCACCTGTCCGTAAGCCCGGTGAGCACCCTTTGGGGCGACTGGACTCTGGAAAGCGGTCGAAAGCGCTGCGCCGATGCATTGGCACAGTACGGAAGAGATATCGAGGTGATCTTCTGCGGCAATGATGCGATAGCCCTGGGCGCACTGGAAGCGATCCACGCCGGTGGCTGGAAAGTCGGTGCGGATTATTACCTGACCGGTATTGGTGGAACAGAACAGGCCCTGCAGGCCATCCTGATGGGGAATATGACCGGCACAGTGATGGAAGACCAAAAAGCCCAAGCTCAACAGATTCTGTCTGTGGCTCAGGCACTGTTATCAGGTGAAGGGGTAGAAAAACGTTATTATGTCAACTGCACCGTCGTAACCCAGGAAAATGCGGAAAACTATCTGCCTGAATAACCAAGCGCCGCATTGTATACTTCCAATGCGGCGCTTTATACAATTACAGCAATCTGTGGAATTCTCCACCAATTTTTATAAATATCCGGGTTAGGACGCATGCTGATTAAATTTGCCACAGCCTGCAACTGGGTGTTTACAGAACCTGTCCCTATGTGGTATGATATTACAAAGAATCAAGAATACTGAGGTTGCAGGAATGAATTACATCGTTTTGGACATGGAATGGAATCAGCCCTGGCCGGGCTCCCCTTCCTCCAGGAAGGTTTTACCGGTGCAGATACGCGGTGAGATCATTCAGATCGGTGCAGTACGCATCACCAAGGACCAAACCGTGGCCGATGAATTTCAGATACTAATCAAGCCAAAATATTACCGTCGCTTAAACCGCAGGGTCGGTAAACTTACAGGCATTAAAGAGAGCCAGCTCCGGGATGAAGGAGTGGGCATGGTAAATGCCATAGAGCGCTTCCGGGCCTGGTGCGGAGAGGACGTAACCTTCCTGACCTGGGGCTTTGACGATATTACCGTCCTGCGGGAAAACCTGCAGCTATACGGCATTGAGGACAACTGGATCAGCCGTTGGTACAACGCCCAAATGATCTTCAATGCCCAAACTGACGGCTCCAATGCCCAGAAGGCCTTAAAGACAGCTATGGAAGTTTTTGGTATTGAGCCCAGCCGCCCCGCCCATGATGCACTGGGTGACGCATATCACACGGCTCTGATCTGTGCACGGCTGGATCTGAAAAAGGGTGCTGCTGAGTATGCGCAAGCGCTGAAGGAGCATGTGAATGGTTTTCATGGGGCAGAGCTTCCCGGTTGTATTGACCGGAAGGTGTTTTACGACTATGCGGACAAGCGTGCAGCACTATCTGCCATGGCCGGTGCCGAAAACCAGTGCCCCACCTGCGGCCGGCAGATGCTGGGCTCTAGGTGGTTTGCCCAGCCTGGCCGTCGGTATATGGATCTGGCTACCTGTCCGGAACACGGAAAATTTCTGATCCGGGTTCGGCTGTCGGACCAGCCGGACGGGACCATCCGGGTCAGCCGTCTGACCTACGAGGCCGCCTCTGAGGCTGCGGAAGCATATGCCCGCCGGGCAGAAAAAGCAGAACCGGAACCTGCTGGCCGCCGTTCATCCTCCCGCCGGCGCCGACGCAGCAAACTGCCGGAAAAGAAGGAAACCAATTAGGATGCAAAATGTCCTGGCGGTGTACTCCGCCAGGACATTTTTTATGCGTTTTTTCAGGCTGAAATCCCAAATAATCAAGCCTGTTCCAGAGCCAGGGTTATGGTGGTCAGGTCGCAGACCTCTGCAGGACCAAAGTACTGAATGGCGCCGGGATAGACATAACAGGTTTCAGTAGCCCACAAGTCTCTGTGCGCCTGGAAGTACCGGAAGGGCTTACCGTCCAGTTCCACCAGCGCCTTGCGGATCACGGGCTTATCCATACCGTTTCTTCTCTCAATGTTCATCATCTTGGTAATGGGCATACCGCCGGCAACCCATTCCTCAGCGCTCTTGGACAGGTTGGAGACCTTGGAAAGGTAGCCGGTGTAACCATACTGAATCAGCATGAAGGCATTGTAGCCCAGAGAATAGCAGTAGTCCGCATCGAAGTTGGAAGGGAATGCACAGCGGCCCTCATAGCCCAGGAAGTGGTGCAGGGCAGAGAATTTGCCGCTATAGCTGCCTGTTGCCTTCCGTGCTGCTAGGTTGTCTTTGACCAGAGCTGAGAACAGCTTTTCCGATTCGATCAGAGAAACCTGCACATTTCCGTGGGGATCACGCTCCAGGAACAACTGCTGCTGAATACTCTGAGGCAGGATGGCAAAAACAGCCATGGATTCCTTCGTCAAGCCAGTCTCAATAAAGGCGTACTTGTCCTTCCAGCTGGGCAGCGCATTAAATTCCGCAGTCTTTTCACCGGCCAGCAGCTCGTTGATTTCAGCGATCAGCACAGAAAATTCAGGAACAAACTCCACGATGCCCTCGGGGATAATGGCAACACCGAAATTCCAACCCTTTGCCGCCCGGCTTGCCACAGAATCGGCAATGTAGTCGGCGATCTGGGCCAAAGACATTTTTTTGGCAGCGACTTCCTCGCCGATCAGACAGATATTGGGGTGTGTCTCCAAGGCGCACTCCAATGCCACGTGGGAAGCGGAGCGCCCCATGACCTTAACAAAGTGCCAATACTTTTTAGCGGAATTGGCATCGCGCTGGATGTTGCCAATGATTTCAGAGTAGGTCTTCGTTGCGGTGTCAAAACCGAAAGAGCACTCGATATCCTCGTTCTTCAGGTCGCCGTCAATGGTTTTCGGGCAGCCGATCACCTGAACTCCAGTGTTATGGGCTGCAAAATACTCAGCCAGAATCGCCGCGTTGGTATTGGAATCGTCACCGCCGATGATTACGATCGCGGTGATGCCGTGCTTCTTGCAAACCTGGGCAGCAATGGCGAATTGCTCTTCAGTTTCCAACTTGGTTCTGCCGGAACCGATAATGTCAAAACCGCCGGTATTTCTGAACTGATCGATATATTCATCATCAAAAATCAGATAATCGTCATCCAGAAGGCCGCTGGGGCCTCCTTTGAAACCGTACAGTACATTGTCTTTATTGGTGGCCTTCAGCGCATCATACAGGCCGCAGATCACATTGTGTCCGCCGGGCGCCTGCCCGCCGGAAAGAATAACGCCCACTACCTGCTTCTTGGCCTCGGAGGTGTTTTGCCCCTTTTGAAAAGTGATCTCATTTTTACCGTAAGTGTTGGGGAAAAGGGCTTTGATCTTCTCCTGATCCGCAACGCTTTCGGTTGCGCTGCCGTTTTTGACACAAATCTCAGAAATGCCGTTCCTGAGCATTCCCGGAAGCTTGGGGCTATATTGATATCTTGCTAACTGAAGCGGTGACAGTTTCATTCAAAAGACTCCTTAATTAAATTTCTGCAAAAAACTACGCATACAGTATACTCTATTTAGATTCAAAGGTAAAGGGCATTTGTAATATTTTTTCTTGCTAAAATCACCTATCTTATCCCGCTGCAGACCATTGTCATTTATAAATCTGACAAAAAATGAGTGCCGGGAAAATGTGAAATGTTCTGTTTTATATATAAATCCTGCTTTCGGAATATTTTTATTGAAACCCAGAAAATTTGTGCTATAATAAACGGGAAAAAATGCGGCCTGTACCGCTTGATAAGAAAGGATTGATACCAATGGCTCTTGTTACTACTACCGAGATGTTCAAGAAGGCTTACGACGGCGGCTATGCCATCGGCGCTTTCAATGTCAACAACATGGAGATCGTTCAGGGCATCACTGAGGCCTGCCGCGAGGAGAAGTCCCCTGTGATTCTGCAGGTTTCCAAGGGTGCCCGCGCCTACGCCAACCATACCTATCTGGTAAAGCTGGTGGAAGCTGCTGTGCTGGAGTGCCCCGAAATTCCCATTGCCCTGCACCTAGACCATGGCGACAGCTTTGAGACCTGCAAGTCCTGCATTGACGGCGGCTTCACCTCCGTTATGATTGATGCCTCCTCCAAGTCCTTTGAGGAAAACATCGAGATCACCCGCAAGGTGGTTGAGTATGCCCATGACCATGGCGTTGTGGTAGAAGCAGAGTTGGGCAGCCTGGCCGGCATCGAGGATGAAGTAAATGTGTCTGCGGAAGCCGCCTCTTACACCCGTCCCGAAGAAGTAGAAGAGTTTGTGACCCGTACCGGCTGTGACTCTCTGGCTATCGCTATCGGCACCAGCCACGGCGCTTACAAGTTCACCCCTGAGCAGTGCACCGTCAACGAGCAGGGTATTCTGGTTCCTCCCGCACTGCGTTTTGATGTGCTGGAAGAGGTTACTAAGCGTCTGCCCGGCTTCCCCATCGTGTTGCACGGCTCTTCCTCCGTTCCTCAGGACTATGTGAAGATGGTCAACGCCAACGGCGGCAAGATGCCCAACGCCATCGGCGTGCCCGAGGAACAACTCCGTAAGGCAGCCTCCCTGTCCGTCTGCAAGATTAACATCGACTCAGACCTGCGTCTGGCCATGACCGGCACCATCCGCCAGTTCTTCAATGACCAGCCCAGCAAGTTCGATCCCCGTGAGTATCTGAAGCCCGCCCGTGCCAACATTAAGGAACTGGTTCGCCACAAGCTGGTGAACGTCCTGGGCTGCGCCGGCAAGGCCTGATCCGCTGATATACAAGAGCGTGTTGCAGTATTTGCAACACGCTCTTTTTTCGTCTGCGTAAAGCAGTTCCCTTTATTCCATTTCCACCATTTCTTCCCTAAGCTCGCTGCGGGGGATCAGGAAGCGGCGGATGGCAAACAACCCGGCAATACAGGCAACACAGGCAACGTTGCTCCAGTAGTCATCATGGCTCAGGATTACATGACGGGTAATCGCCACAGTCAGCACTTCCAGGATGCTGGCCGGCGTGGTGTCAATAAGCATACGCACAAACTCCAAGCCCACCACAATAGTAAGAATATTGTGCAGGTAAGTATTCATGTCCATCAGATAACCGTCAATGGTGACCATCTGGTAAAACTCCAGAGCCAACGCGGCAATCAGCACCAAAATCGTGACAGTCGCAATCACCCGCTCAATAAAGTGGAGAATCCGGCGGTAAACATGCTCCACCCGGTGGTCTCGCTTTTGAAGCTTTTCCATGCGTTCCCGCAGCTTGGAATCGTAAGGTGTATGGTGTTGTCTGCTCATAGGTGCGCCTCCTGTGCATTTCATATATCTATTCTACACGATAGCACCCAAAATTGGAAGCAGTTTCCGCAAAAAATCTGAATTTCCCATTTTCCGCTCTGTTGCAAATCATTTTTCACCGTTTCGAAAAGTGCTTCTCCATCTCTGCCCGGGCTATCTGCACTTCCTCCCGCAATTCCCGGGCAGACATTCGCAGAACACCGCTGCCTAGGGAACTGAGCTGCACCAGACTGTCCGAGGTAGCCACCCGGACCGCGTAATTGCTGCCGATCTGGCTGACCAGTGCCTCAATGTAAGCATCCGCCGTCTCGTTTTCCTTGGTGTAGACCACCTGAATGTTGTGAAAATGTCCCTTTTCCCCCGGATTTCCCTTTACCTTATAGCCATCAAAAACCACCACAACCCGACAGCTTTTATAGCCGGCATAGCTGGAAAGGGCATCTAATAACTGCCGCCGGGCCGCTTCCAGGTCGGATTTGGCCGTTTGGGTCAGCGTCTCCCAGCTAAAAATCATGTTGTAGCCGTCTACAATCAGTGCCGTCTGCCGGGGTGGCCGGATGGTAATCTCCTCACTGGCCGGGCGGCCCGCAGGCTTCCGATACTCAGGCCGCTTGATCGGCCCAAACTCCCGCTCCATGATAGCGTCCAGCTCCCGGTCATCAATATGCCTGCGGGGAATGATCTCAGGCCCGGCAGGCGGGTCTTTTTTGATGCCGCTCTCCAAATGCATGAAATCAGACACCTGATGCCACTTGACCGGAAAGCCCCCGCCGTGGGCACAAAACACAGAATCCGGGGTGTTCTCCAGATCCGCCTCCGGATCATAGCCGATTTCGGCAATCACTGCCTCTGCTTTGTGGCAGGGAGCATAGCCATGAAGGGCGATCTGCAGCTGTCCCCGGCCCTGGGTATAGGACGCAACCTGTTCGGGATAATCTCCCAGCTCTGAGGCTGGTACCAATCCCTTCAGCACAGATATATCCCCCACTGTGTCCGGTGGTTCAAATTCGCCACTCATAGCCCTGATATCGGTAATCGCCCGGCCGATCTGCCCAGTTGGTACAGTCAGAACAAATCGATACCAAGGCTCTAAAAGGACAGACTTTGCCTGCATTAACCCCTGACGGACAGCCCGATAGGTGGCCTGCCGAAAATCTCCGCCCTCCGTGTGCTTCACATGGGCCTTGCCTACCAGCAGGCTGAACTTCATATCCGTGATCGGCGAACCGGTCAGCACTCCCAAATGGGTCTTTTCTGACAAATGGGTCAACACCAGGCTTTGATAATTCCCATCCAGTATATCTGTGGAACATAAAGTGTCAAATACCAGTCCACTCCCCCGGGGCAAGGGCTCCAGCAAAAGATGAACCTCCGCATAATGGCGCAGGGGTTCAAAATGGCCCACGCCCTCCACTGTATTTTCGATGGTCTCCTTATAGTAAATTCGACCGGAATCAAAGGTCACATCCAGAGAAAATCGCTCTTTAATCAGACTGCGCAGAATTTCCAACTGGACCTTTCCCATGATCTGTACGTGGATCTGCCGGTTATCCCACACAATATGAAGCTGGGGATCTTCCTCCTCCAGCTGCCGCAGCTTAGGCAGCGCGGTCAAGGGGTCACAGCCCTTGGGAAGCTGTATCCGGTAGGTCATTACCGGCTCCAGCATCGGCCTACCGGCGGTCTTCTCTGCCCCCATCCCCTGTCCTGCCCAGGTCCCACTCAGGCCGGTGACCGCGCAAAGCTGCCCGGGCATCACTGCATCTGGCGCAGTGAATTTCTCACCGGAGTAAAGCCGCAGCTGGACGGCCTTTTCTTCCCGTGTCTCGCCCTTGGCATCTTGATAGGAAATCGGTTCCCGGACCCGCAGGCCGCCTCCGGTAACCTTCAGCCAGGTCAGTCGGTTTCCCTGAAGATCCCGGGAGATCTTATAGACCTTCGCGCCAAAATCCGGCCCATATTCCGGCCTGGGCGCATAAGCGTTGATGATCTGCAGCAGCTCCTCCACACCCTCCAGCTTTAACCCTGCCCCGAAGCAGCAGGGAAACAGCTTCCGGGCAGCGATCAGCGCCTGCAGATTCGCCCGGGTCACAGTCCCGGTCTGCAAATAGTTTTCCAAAAGGGCCTCATCACATAGCGCCGCATTTTCCGCGATCTGCTCCCAGGGTGCGCCAAAGTCCACAAAGCCTTGACCCAGCCGCGCCTGGAGCTGCGCCAGATGCGCTTCCCGTGTTTTTCCCGGCAGGTCCATCTTGTTGATGAATACAAAAACAGGCACCTGATACCGTTCCAGCAGCTCCCACAATGTAAGGGTGTGGGCCTGGATGCCATCGGTGCCGCTGATCACCAATACCGCACAATCCAGAATGGGCATGACACGCTCTGCTTCTGTGGAAAAATCCGCATGTCCGGGTGTATCCACCAGGGTGATTTCCAAACTGTCTGTAGAAAGCAAAGCCTGCTTGGAGAAAATGGTGATGCCTCTGCTCCGCTCTAAGTGGTGGGTATCCAGGAAAGCATCCCGATGGTCCACCCGCCCCAGTGTACGCCGGGCACCGCTGCAGTACAGCAATCCTTCTGAAAGGGTTGTCTTTCCCGCATCCACATGGGCAAGCAATCCCACACTGATATGCTGTTTGTTCACAGGCATCACTCCTTTCCACAAAAATGTACCTGTATTATAGCATGCAAAAAGGCCTTCGTCGATAGACCCGGCAGCTTTTTAGAAAAATATCCACAGCCCTGTACAGTGCCATTGCGAACCAGTGACATCGGTCACTGGTTCGCAATCTAACAGTACTTTATGGAAGGCCTACTGTAGGGACAGCAGCTTCATACGGGCGTGAGGGGTTCTTTACTGCATCTTTACCCGATCTCCTGCAGTTATCGGTCTGTAAAGAGGTGCATTTTTTCACGGAGTATGTTACAATAAAAATTGAGGTGGTTGTGTATGACCAAATCCAAACATAGATTAGCCGACGGGATCTTTACATTTTTCATCTTGTTGGGTGTATTCAGCTTGAATCTGCTGCTCCAGGAACAGTTTCGGACGCAAACCATGACCCCCATGATCTTCGTGCTGGGAGTATTTCTGGTCTCCTGGCGGACCCAGGGGTATTTTTGGGGGGTCGCCGCGTCATTATGCAGCGTGCTGGCTGTGAACTGGGCCTTTACCTATCCCTACTGGGCTTTTGATTTGATCTCCCCAGAGTGTATTTCCTCTGCGATGGTCATGCTGATTGTGGCCATTATGACCGGGGCTCTGACTACCCGCCTGAAGCAGCAGGAAAAGCTGAAAGCAGAAGCGGAAAAGGAACGGATGCGGAGCAATCTGCTCCGGGCAGTGTCCCACGACCTGCGCACACCCCTAACCTCTATTTACGGCGCGTGCTCCGCGATGATCCAAAATTATGATGAGATCTGCCGGGAAAAGCAGCTCATGCTGCTGCAGGATGTGCAGGCCGATGCCCAGTGGCTGAACCGTATGGTGGAAAACCTGCTGTCTGTCACCCGGGTGGATGCCGAAACAGTGCGCCTTTCCAAACGCAGTACGGTGCTGGAGGAACTAATCGATGATCTGCTTGTAAAATTTCACAAGCATTATCCGGAGCAGAAAGTCCATGTGCAGATCCCTGATGAATTTGTATGTATCCCTATGGATCCCATGCTGATCGAACAGGTGCTGATGAATTTGCTGGAAAACGCCGTTTTCCATGCCTGTGGTATGCGTAACCTCTGGCTCCGTGTAGATATGATTAACAAGCATGCTGTCTTTTCTGTAGAAGATGATGGCTGCGGTATCTCTGAGGAGAGGATAGCCCATCTCTTTACGGGGCTTTTGGACAGCGAAGCCCCTACAGATTCCAGCCGCAGCAATATGGGCATTGGCCTAAGTGTATGTCGAACCATTATCAAAGCCCACAGCAGCGAATTAAAAGCCGAAAACCGCACACAGGGCGGTGCCAAATTCAGTTTTGCCCTGGAAATGGAGGAGTTAGGCTATGTCGAACAATAAATATAAGATCCTTGTGGTAGAGGATGACCGCAGCATTTCCAGCTTTGTCCAAACCGTATTGGAAACTAACGGCTATCAGGTTCTGACAGCAGACAGATGCCAGCAGGGTATTTTAATGCTGACCTCCCACGTGCCGGATCTGGTGGTGCTGGACTTAGGCCTGCCAGATATGGATGGTATGGAATTTATCCGCAGGTCACGGGCACAAACGATGGTACCTATCATCGTTTTGTCTGCCAGATCGGAGGAACGGGACAAAGTCCTCGCGTTGGATCTGGGTGCCAACGACTATATTACTAAGCCCTTTGGAACAGCCGAGCTGCTGGCCCGGGTGCGGGCAGCCCTGCGGAGCAACCGGCTCAAGGCGGAAGCTGCGGCACCCGGCAGTATGTTTATCCTGGAGGATCTGGTGATCGATTATGACCGCCGCCAGGTACGTGTAGATGGCAGTCCCATTCATGTGACCCAGACGGAATATAATATTCTGGCCCTTTTAAGCCAGCATACCGGCAAGGTGATGACCTATTCTGCCATCATCCAGGCGGTCTGGGGATCCATCGACGAGGGCAGTGTGAAAAAGCTGCAGGTAAATATGGCCAACCTTCGCAAGAAGCTGGGCTGTCAGCCCGGCGAGAACCGATATATCATCAATGAGTTGGGCGTGGGATACCGTATGTTGGACGCCCAGGATTAAAAACGCGGTGTCTATCGTTTTTTTCCAGTACATAAGATCTTTACCCCATTTTAACCGGAGCGCACGTATAATGAAAGTGATTTTATAAGGAAAGGGAAAGACTATGTCAATTGCTATTGTTTTGTTTGCGGCTACTTACGTACTGATGCTGACCTTTAGTAAATACCGCCCCTACATTGCACTGGCCTCCGGTGTAATCTTCATCATCTCCGGGATGCTGCCACTGGACCAGCTTCTGCCGGCCCTGGATTTTAACGTGCTGTTGATGATCGGCGGCACCATGGGCTTGGTACAGCTCTTCATAGACAGCCGCATGCCCGCCCGTATGGCAGACATGATCATGGCCCGGGTGCCCAATATTCAGTGGGCTGCTGTGTGTCTGAGCCTGTTTGCCGGTGTGATCTCCGCCTTTGTGGATAATGTGGCTACGGTGTTGATGGTGGCCCCGGTTGCCATTGAGATCTGTAAGAAGCTGAAGACCAATCCGGTCCCCTTTATCATCGCCATCGCCGTGTCCAGCAACCTGCAGGGCGCGGCCACCCTGGTAGGCGATACCACCGCCATTATGCTGGGTTCGGCCCTGGATATGAGCTTTATGGACTTCTTCTGGTATCAGGGAAAGCCCTCCATGTTCTTTGCGGTGGAGCTGGGCGCGGTGCTGTCCGCATTGATCGTCTACTGGATCTTCCGCAAGGAAAAGGGCGCAATCCCCAAAACCGGACAGATGACCGAGGTAACCGACTATGTGCCAACTGTCCTGCTGTTAGGCACGATCGGCCTGCTGATCTGCGCCTCCTTTGCGCCTGCGAGCTGGAATCTGCCCGCAGAGATTAACGGCATCATTTGCTGCACACTGCTGGTGATCGGCCTGATTTACAACTACAGTAAGAAAAAGACACTCGATGCGGTTGTAAGCCCCCTGAAGGCCATCGACTTTGAGACCCTCGGGTTGCTGGTGGGCCTGTTCCTGATGATCGGCGGCATTTCCAATATGGGTGTAATCGATGCCCTGGCCCAGCTTCTGGCAAAGCTTGGCGGCGGCAATGTACTGCTGATGTATACCATCATCGTCTGGGCCTCTGTGCTGATCTCCGCCTTTATTGACAATATTCCCTATGTTGCTACTATGATCCCCGTGATCGCCGGGATCTCTCAGCAAATGGCCCCCGGCGTTGGCATGGACGCGGCAATCGTGGCAGTGCCCCTGTACTTTGGTCTCCTGTCCGGCGCCACACTGGGCGGCAACATGACCCCCATTGGTGCATCGGCCAATATCACCGCCATCGGTATTCTTCGCAAGGAGGGCCGGGAGGTTCAAAACACCGACTTTTTCAAGATCGGTATCCCCTTTACCCTGGCGGCCATTATTCCTGCCTACATCTATATTTGGCTGGTCTTTGGCGTATAATCGAAGATGTTCAAAAGTCAAATTCAAGTTTGTCAGGTATCTGCCCGACAAGCAATTGAAAATTGACAATGGAAAATTGAAAATGGTTGTGTCCCCTCCGGGGACTGATTAAAATCATTTTCCTCCGGAAATACAGTAATTTTCAACTTTTAATTTTCAATTATCAATTCGCGCAATCGCGCGATAAATATACCGTTACATAGGTACGAAAAGGACGCGTTGTTTTGCAACGCGTCCTTTAAACTTATTCCTTGGTAGTCAGACCTTTGTTGTTCTTGGGCTTTTTCTGCTGATTCAGCCAAACCTTCATCACCAGAGAGTGGGGCAGCAGCTTCACCAGCAGGACCTGCCCCTTGACTGGCAGACCGTGAACAGATACTTGCTTTTTGGTTTTATACAAATGTCGCAGGCCGGTGGCAACCACATCCTTGGCTTCATAGAGCCGGTTAAAATACTGAACCTCAGAATCATTGGTCTGTAAGGCATGGTCAAAAAATTCAGTCTTCACCCAGCCCGGATTCATGGCCATCATCCGAATACCCCGGCTGTTAAGTTCCTGATTCAAGGCGCGGCTATAACTGAGGACGAATGCTTTTGTCGCCCCGTAAGTGGTAATGTAGGGTACAGGTTGGAACGCAGAAAGGCTATCCAGCTGCAGCACATGGCTGCCCGCAGGCATATAGGGCAGGGTAATGCGGGTCATAGCCACCAATGCCTTGCAGTTCAGATCGATCATCCGGCAATCATCCTGGATGGAAACCTTATCATAGGAGCCGAATTTGCCGAAGCCTGCGGCGTTGACTAGCAGCTTCACCTGAGGATTTTCCTCTGCCAGAAGAGCGGAAAACTGGGAAAAGCTCTCCTCCCGGCAAAGGTCCAAACAAACAGGCCGGACAGGGACCGCTGATTCCTGACGCAATGCCTCCAAGGCATTTGCCCGCCGGGCAATGACCCAGACCTCATCTACCTGTACATACTGGGAAAGCTGAAGTACAAATTCCCGTCCCATGCCGGAGCTGGCTCCGGTAACAATTGCTATGTTCATCAATAAATACCCTCTTTCAAATATCTGTTTGTCCAAATGATTTAATCGTACGCGTAGGGGCGACCCTTGCGGTCGCCCGCCATATGGTTTACAAAATCACCGGGCGACCGCAAGGGTCGCCCCTAC
>JAZNIG010000104.1:0-25801 GCA_045577355.1 Faecousia sp.
CACACCAGGTCAGTGTTCAGCGCTTCCAGCAGGGTCTTACCGATCAGGATCTCGGAAGCCATTGCTGCGGAGTGGGTCATGCCGGAGCAGCCCAGAGTCTCTACCAGAGCCTCTTCAATGATGCCCTCCTTCACGTTCAGGGTCAGCTTGCAGCAGCCCTGCTGGGGAGCGCACCAGCCGATGCCGTGGGTAAAACCGCTGACATCTTTAATTTCCTTGACCTGCACCCACTTGCCCTCTTCGGGGATGGGAGCGGGGCCGTGGTAGGCACCCTTGGCCACGGAGCACATATGCTGTACTTCTGCACTATAAATCATGGCAAATTTCCTTTCTTTTCAAAAGGCGAAGATCGCCTTTGGTGATATTACCTTGGAAACCTTAAATTTCCGATAATATTATACAGACCAAGTGTAAAAATGTCAATGATTAGTAAATGAAAATAAATGATTATATGCGCATTAGCGGATGCCGGATCGATCATGGGCACACCGCTTCATAGTATATTGCTTAAAGTCACTGCGGCAATTTATATTTCTTTTGTGTATGATTTTCCATCGTTAAGCCATACTAACTCCATCACGGAAAGAAGGAGGAAGATGCTATGAATAGCAATGCTAATAAGTGTATTGAATGTACTGTACAGTCCTGCGCCTACCATTGCGACAATGCCAACTATTGCTCTCTGGAGCGGATCTTGGTGGGCACCCATGAGTCTAATCCCACTGTGGACCAGTGCACTGACTGCAAGTCCTTCCGCAAGAGATAATTTGCCTTTTAAAACGGCGGCGAAAGCCGCCGTGTTTTTTTACTTGACGGATAGCAGGAATATGGTATTATGAAAAAGAAACCTGAAATAACATATTCTGTGAAATTTTGGTTTTTTGTTCTGGTTTTACAAGCAACCAAAAAGGAAACGCAAACAGAGCGATAAACGAAAATTGAGATTTGTGAGCAGCGTTACTGAAAACATACAAAAGGAGTATTTATGGATACCTATTATAATTATAGTTCTCCGGAGCCCATCCAGCCGGATTATTCCGGAAAAAAGAGATCCCCTTATGTGGATTCTGATTATGTAACACCTTTTGATACAGTGTATCCTACCGGTTACGATAAGACACCTATACAGCCCAAAAAGAGACGCGGCGGCAAGGTGTTTTTGTCAGTGGTGCTGATCGTTGCTCTGGTGGCTTCCTGCTGTGGTGCTACTGCGGTGTTAGTCAATGAATATTGGGAAGAAAAATTGGACCTTTACAATCAGGCTATGAACAATAAACTGTCGGTTTTACAGGCACAGATCGATGCCATGAACAGCTTGAGTTCCGGGGGCGCTGTGCCGCCGTCGGATGGCACACTGCTGACACCCGGTCAGGTCTATGCCCGCAATGTGGCTGCGGTGGTAGCGATCACCAGCCAGAATACCACTACCAATATTTATGGGCAAGTCTCCGAGACTGCGTCCAGTGGTTCCGGCTTCCTCATTTCTCAGGATGGCTATGTGGTCACCAACTACCATGTAGTGGAGGGCGGAAGCAGCCTGCGTGTACTGACCTATAATGGTACGTCCTATCAGGCAAAGGTAGCGGGCTATGATGCGCCAAATGACATTTGTGTTTTGAAGATAGAGGCGGAAGGGATGCCCTTTGTGCATCTGGGAAGCAGTGATGCACTGGCGGTAGGGGACCAGGTGGCGGCTATTGGCAATCCTCTTGGGGAATTGACATCCACCCTGACAGTGGGTTACGTCAGCGCAAAAGACCGGATGGTCACTACAGAGGGTACTTCCATCAATATGCTGCAGACAGACGCGGCCATCAATTCCGGCAACTCCGGCGGCCCGCTGTTCAATATGAAAGGTGAGGTTGTGGGCATTACCACTGCCAAATATTCGGGCACTACCACCTCCGGTGCATCAATTGAGGGAATCAGCTTTGCTATCCCTATGGACGATGTGGCAGACATGATCCGTGATCTGCAGGAATATGGATATATTACCGGAGCCTATCTGGGTGTTTCGGTAGTGAATGTGTCAGAGTCTGCACTGGTATACGGAGTGCCTGCAGGTGCATCCATTCAGAAAGTGGTACCCGGTTATGCAGCCGAACGTGCCGGACTGAAGGTGCAGGATATTATTGTGAATCTGGGTGGCTATGATATAGATAGTTTGTCAGATTTAAGCCGGGCCCTGCGGAAGTTCGAGGTGGGGGATACTACCACTATTACGGTGTATCGGTCCGGACGGGAGGTAAATTTGTCCATTACGCTGGATGAAAAGCCCCAGCAGACGACAGCTTCGGCACCGGAGGATAACAATGGTTCGGGGACTTTGCCTGGTTGGAAGCCCGAGGACTTCTTTGGTTGGTTTTTTGACTGAAAATGTGATAGATACAGAGGAGTGGCGATAGCCCTCCTCTGTTTTTAATGGATGAAACAGACAGAAAAAATATCAAAATATAAAAATTTTTCAAATTTGTGGGAAAACACTGGATTTTTCGAAAAAAATAAATTATAATGAACTAAAATGCGAAGAAGTGGCTTTTGGAGGAAGTATTATGAGCGGTGAAGGAAAACGGCGCAGCGGCAAACGGACGCTGTTGATCGTGCTTTGTGTTCTACTGGCACTGATTCTTGGGCTGATGCTTGCGGGAACGATATATTTGCAGAGTATGATGAATTTGATCGGGCGTACGGATGCTGATGGATATACCACTATGTCGCCGGAGGAGTATGAACAGTGGCTCAAGGAACAGCAGGGAACGCTGAATCCGGGTTTTACAGGTGAGGTACTGGATCCGACGGATGTGACTTGGGGCGAAGTAACGGAACCGATTGAACAGAGTGAAGGCGTTATTAATATTTTACTAATTGGACAGGACCGCAGAGAAGGGGAGGGCCGTGCCCGTTCTGATGCCATGATCCTGTGCACCATTAATAAATCTACGAAGACATTAACCCTGACATCGTTTATGCGGGATATGTACGTGCAGATCCCCGGCTATCACGACAACCGGATCAATGCAAGCTATGAGCTGGGCGGTATGAAATTGTTGGATGCCTGTCTTGAGAAAAACTTTGGCGTACAGGTAGACGGAAATATTGAAGTGGATTTCACGAAGTTTATGGATATCATTGATATGCTGGGCGGCGTGGATATGGAACTGACCAGAGCAGAAGCCAATTATCTCAATAGCAGAGGCAACTGGGATGTAAATGACAGCACTGCCGGGCAGTGGAATCTAAAGGCAGGGAAAAATCACCTGACCGGTGAACAGGCATTGGCTTATTCACGGATCCGTTATGTGGGTAACGGAGATTTTGGACGCACAGAGCGGCAAAGAAAGGTACTCACGGCCCTGCTGGATAAGACGAAGGGACTGAGCGTACTGGAACTCAATAACCTTCTCAAGAAAATGCTGCCGATGCTGACTACAGACATGAGTAACGAGCAGATTCTGGGTTATGCATTGGAAGTGTTCCCAATGCTGATGGATCTGGAAATGGTTACCCAACGTGTACCGGCGGATGGGACATTCTCAGATGCGTTCATTAATGAGATGATGGTCTTGAAAGTGGATCTGGAAGCAAACAGAAAGTTATTAGAGGCTTGCATGGAACAGTCTTGATTGTTTATAAAAAGTTTACAATGGTAATTATTTCCTACAATAATCGGGAAAATGTTATTTTAACCTCTTAAATAAGTCGGTTTTTCGCTTTTTTCTAAAAAAAGTCTTCCGCAAATTAAACAAAACGATTGACAAAACGCAAGAGTGATTGTATAATAGCACTAAATACTGGGAGGGATTGGTTATGGAACTTACAAAAAGCGAAATGGAGATCATGGATGTTATGTGGGCGGAGGGAGCACCTCTGTCTCGGGCCGATCTTCTGGAGCGCTCCGAGGAAAAATCCTGGAAAGACAGTTCTGTGCATATCCTGCTCAATGGGCTGCTGCAGAAAGGTGCGATTCGTGAGGCGGGCTTCGTAAAACGGAGCAAGACTTACGGCCGTACCTTTGCGCCGACGCTGACGAGAGAAGAGTACTTTGCCACAACCATTTTCTCTCACCGGCATAAGCCGGAGATTGTTGGCCTGTTTGCCGCACTGTTAAAGCGCAAGGACATCTCCGCAGAACAGCTTTCCCAGATTGAAGCGCTCGTTGCCCAAAGAAAAAAGTAAACATTAACATCCGAAGAGACTGCCCGATGGGGCAGTCTCTTCGCTTATACAGAAAATTGCCGTACTAACATTTGCGGCTGACTGTTAATTAAATAAATGTGAAAATTGTGATAGTTATTAAAATGATCACAGCTTAATTTTGTAAAACTATGGATTTTTACAAATGAAACAGGAAAATAAACGAAATGTTGAATATTTATTGGGAAGATCCTGCATGGATGAGGACCTTTCAGGAAAAAAGATCCATAAATTTTTCTTTCTTTTGCATATTTTTGCTTGCAATATTGCGGGGGTGGTTGTATAATGGTATACAATTCGGGTATGTCCCCAAAGAAAAGGAGAGTTTAGACGATGAAAAAACTGATTTGTGTTGTGCTTTGTTTGATCACAGCCCTGTCACTGGTTGCCTGCGGCGGTGCTGCATCTAAGATGACCATGGGTACTGGCGGCACTGCCGGTACTTACTACGGCTATGGCAACGTTTTGGGCCAGTACATTAAGAACCATGCGGGTATCGAAGTTACCGCTGTTGCCACTGACGGCTCCAAGGCCAATATTCAGGGCATTGCCGCCGGTGACTATCAGCTTGGTACTGTTCAGTCCGACGTTATGGCCTATGCATGGGAAGGCACCCGGTCCTTCGAGAAGGACGGCAAGGTAGACTCCTTCCGGGTCGTTGCCGGCCTGTATGCGGAAGCTGTCCAGCTTGTTACTATGGACGCCAACATCAAGTCCGTTAAGGACCTGAAGGGCAAGAAGGTCTCCATTGGTGCCCCCGGCTCCGGTGTGTACTTCAACGCCATGGACGTTCTGACTGCTGCCGGCCTGACTGTGGAGGATATTCAGCCTCAGTATCAGTCCTTTGCTGACAGTGCTGATGCCCTGAAGGATGGCAAGATTGATGCCGCGTTCGTAGTTGCCGGCGCACCCACACCTGCTATTACCGAGCTGTGCACCACTAACAATGCTTATCTGGTGCCCATTGATGGCGATGTGGCCAAGAAGATGATGGAAAGCTGCCCCTTCTACACCACCTACACCATTCCCGCAAAGACCTATAACGGTCAGGAGCAGGATGTGACCACGGTCACTGTCAAGGCAACCTTGATCGTCAGCGCCAGCGCTTCTGAGAATGATGTGTACAAGCTGACCAAGGCGATTTTTGAAAATGTCTCTGCCATCACTGCTGAGAACGCAAAGGGCGCTGAGCTGAGCCTGGAGAATGCCACTACCGGTATGACCGCTCCCTTCCATGCCGGTGCTGCCAAGTACTTCGCAGAAAAGAACATTGCCGTTGATACCGGAAAGTAATTTTTCCTTTTGCAACACCTTGGCTGCGGTGACTACTCGCCGCAGCCATTTTCCACTATTCTTCACTCAAGGAGGAACCTATGGCACTATTCCGTAAAAAGAAAACGCCTGAAGTCGAGGCCCCCATGGACCTGGACGCGGTTATGAAAAAATATGACCGGGAATCCAACACCCGTATTTGGGAGGGTAAGGCCCGGATCGGGATCAACTGCGTGCTGGCGGCGTTTTCTCTGTTTTGTATTTATGTAACGCTGTTTACAAGCTGGCTGGAGGAGATCCGTCTGACCTCCTTCATGGCGTTTATTGTTTTTATTGGCTATCTGGTGTTTCCGGCCAAAAAGGGACAGCAGAAGGTCAATTACATGCCCTGGTATGATGTTTTGCTGATGGTTTTGGGTACAGGTGCATTTTTGTATTACACTGCCAATGCCATGACCATTATCCAGCAGGGCAGTAATTTTGAATGGTATCAGATCGTGATCGGTATCGTGGGTGTTGCTGCCCTGATGGAGGTCTGCCGCCGCAGTGTGGGGCTGCCCATCGTGATCGTAGCCCTGTGCTTTATTGTTTATGCACTGATCTGGGGACTGGCGAACCCCTCTCTGTGGGGCAAGCTGAACTATTCAATCCGTTATCTGTTCTACAGCAAGGAAGGCATTCTCTCCACACCTGTTAATGTCTGCTCGAAATTTATCGTGGTGTTTATTATTTTCGGTGCGTTCCTGGAGCGAACCGGCATCGGTGAGTATTTTATCCAGGTTGCCAATGTGCTGGTGGGCAGATTTTCCGGCGGTCCGGCAAAGGTGGCGGTTGTTGCCTCTGCTATGGAGGGCATGGTGTCCGGCTCATCTGTTGCCAATACGGTAGGTTCCGGTTCTGTGACCATCCCTCTGATGAAGAAGACCGGTTATAAGCCGGAGTTTGCCGCGGCTGCTGAGGCATCCGCCTCTACCGGCGGTCAGATCATGCCGCCTATCATGGGCGCGGCTGCTTTCCTGATGGCGGACTATATTGGTGTGCCTTACAGCAATATCGTGGTCCGCGCAATTCTGCCTGCCGTTTTGTATTTTGCGGGTATTTTCATTGCTGTCCACCTGGAGGCCAAAAAGGAAGGTCTGCGTGGTCTGAGCAAGGAAGAACTTCCCAAGGCGTTGCCTCTGCTGAAGCAGCTTTACCTGCTGCTGCCCTTGGTCCTGCTGGTCTATCTGGTCAGTACCAGCCAGCGGTCCATTCAGTATGCTGCCGCATTGGCGATCCTGGCTGCAATTGCAGTGACGCTGTTTAATAAGAACAACCGGATCACCCCCAAGAAGATCTTTGAGGCGTTGGCCTCCGGCGGTCAGGGCATGATCACAGTGGCAGCAGCCTGCGGTGTGGCCGGTATCATTGCCGGTACCATCACTATGACCGGCCTTGCCAATATGATGATTAACGGCATTGTGTCCTTGGCTGGCAGTCAGGTCATTATTGCCCTGTTCCTGACAATGCTCTGCTGCATCGTTTTAGGTATGGGCGTTCCCACTACCGCCAACTACTGCATCATGGCTGCCACCTGCGCCCCGATTCTGGTGCGGATGGGCGTGCCCACACTGGCAGCCCACTTCTTCGTGTTCTACTTTGGTATCGTGGCGGACTTGACACCCCCTGTTGCCTTGGCAGCATATGCCGGCGCGGCCATTGCCCAGGCCAAGCCCATGAAAACAGCCGTAACGGCTACAAAGCTGGCGATCGGTGCGTTTATCGTGCCCTATGTATTTGCCCTGAACCCGGCTATGCTGTTTATTGATACTGGCGTGGGAGAGGTCATTTTGATTTGTATTACGTCTGTTGTTGGTATTTTTGGCGTATCTGCTGCTCTTGAGGGATATATCTTGGATCATATGTCCTGGTATCAGCGGATTATCAGTGGGGTAGGCGGATTACTTTTAATCTACCCCGGCGTTGTCACCGATGCAATTGGCCTGCTGTTGGTTGCTTCTGTGGTAGTTCTGCAAGTGATTGCAAAGAAAAACGCACAAAGGGCGCTTACTTAATTCCATTAAAACCGGCAGCTTATGCTGCCGGTTTTTCATTGACTTTGGCCTTATTAGGTGGTATAATCATACAGCGCTGAGGAAATCCGTATTTGGATGCTATATGCTGTATATTCCAGAGGAAGCCCGGAAGAAAGCAGAGGACCAGTTTGGCAACCGGGGGGTTGATCACCTTCAGTGAAAGTAATATATGCGCCAGTAGCTCAGTTGGATAGAGCGTCCGCCTCCTAAGCGGAAGGTCGGGGATTCGAGTTCCTTCTGGCGTGCCAGGATAAGACACGGCCTTTGTCTGCCGGACAAAGGCTGTTTCTTATGCGGTAAAAATCCCAATGGATAAAACACCGATTGATTGAACAGAACAGATATTGCTTATGTTTTTAACGTTTCACACGGGTGCGGTTGTCCACACAGCAGGTGCATCTTTATAGTGGATACTGATGGGCTGACCACACCGGAGTGGAAGTATTATTGTACAAATAAGGAGATAACGATTATGGATTTTGGAAATGTGTATCGTCTGTATGGCTTTTATCAGAATGAACTGCGGCAAAATATGCTGGGCTTTTGGCTGCCCAGATGTGAGGATAAGGAATATGGCGGCTTTGTAAATTGCTTTGATAACCGAGGGGAAAATCTGGTTTCCCATGACAAGTATACCTGGAGCCAGGGCCGCTTCGTTTGGCTGTTTGCCCGACTGGCTGTAACACCTGCACCCATGTTCTCAGATGCAGAGCGGCAGGAGTTTCTGCGGCTGGCAAAAAACGGTGCCGATTTTTTGATGAAGCATTGTCTGATGGGCGCCGACGACTGGCGATGCGTGTTTCTGATGGAGCGTGACGGCACCCCGAAGGAGGTTGCTCCGGGAGCACCGTTGGATATGAGTATTTATGCGGACTGTTTTGCAGTTCTGGGCTTGGGTATGTATGCGTATGCATCCGGGGACAAGGCTGCTTACGCATTTGCAAAAAAACTGTATGGGTCCATTGTGGAGCGGGTGGAGGCTGGTCAGTTTAATACTCTGCCGTATCCGCTGTCTGCCTGTTATCGGGCCCACGGTATTCCTATGATTTTGGACAATACTGCCCGGGAACTCTACCGGGCTGCCGAAAAGTTGGATGCGGATTATGCGATTGCCCTGAAGACGGATATGGTGCGGTTTGCATCGGATGTGCTGGATCATTTTGTGGATGAGCAGAACTGTATGCATGAGGTGATATGCAAGGACAATACGATGTTCCCTCAAATCCTGGGCCAGCACATGAATCCCGGTCATACCATTGAGGATGTGTGGTTCCTGTTGGATACAGCGGAAATCTGTGGAAAGCCGGAATGGAAAGAAAAGATCTACGCCATTGCAAAGCGGGCGCTGGACAGTGGTTGGGACGAGGAATTTGGCGGCATCCTGCATTTTTCCGGCCTGATGGGCGGAGAGCCTGTGGGCGATCTGACTGGCGTAGAGGAAGAGACCATGACTAAGCAGCTGTCCGGTTGGGCGGATAAGCTGTGGTGGATCCACTCAGAGGCACTGTACTCCACCTTGCTGTGCTATTTTACCAGTGGAGATGCTGTATTCCTGGATTGGCATGACAAGGTCTTTGATTATACTTATCAGACCTTCCCCAATCCGGACCCCAACGTGCGGGAATGGATCCAGATCCGCTGCCAGGATGGCCAGCCGCAGGAAAAGGTGGTAGCACTGCCCGTAAAGGATCCCTTCCATATCTGCCGTAATTTGATCCTGATTATCGAATTGCTTGCCAAGCAGGTCAAATAGTATTGTGAAAAGTAACGCGCACCGTCGTGGGAATCCCAGTGATTGGAGGGATTGCCGTGACGGTGCGCGCTGGTTTGTAATGACAAGTAATTGGGAGATGTTTTGTGCCAGACCATAGAAGTCAGGCGTTTTCAATATGCATATGATTATTGATATGGTCTTCACAGTAGCAATGGTAGCCCTGACATCTGGAGCAGTAGCGAAATTCCAGCTCCGGATTTGTCACATCCGTTCGCCCGCATATGATACAGCGGTGGGTATAAGGGGCTTTCACAGAAGCGGTGGTGGCTTCATAGGATCCCGCGGTAGGAAAGGGGATAGTGCCGGTTTTCTTAAGGGGTTTCTTTTTAAACAAACGCCTGAAATTTGCCCGCCAGGATATGGGGATCACGTTTAGCACATCCTTGCCGAAGAACAGGAAATAGTTCCCGATTGCCACCAGAGGGAACAAACTGTAAGGGAAATAACCGGCAGCAGTCAGATTGATCACATCATAGACGGTGAGTGCCAGATCCAGCAGGGCAAAGACCCATGCTTTGACAGGAATGATGAACAGCAGCAAGAAGCGGGCATCCGGATACATAGTAGCATAGGCCAGAAAAAGGCTCAGATTCAGATAGGTCACAGTAGCATAGGTGTTAAAGAGCATGGCATAGACATCCATCAGGATAATGCCGGTCAGGTAGAACAGGTTAAAACGGAAGGTGCCCCAACTGTTCTCCATGGCCCGTCCCAGGGAGTAGTAACATACCAAGCTGATGGCGATCAGCAGCAGATTGTTTGAACCGACGCCATAGGTGAAGACATAGGTGAAAAGCCGCCAGACCTGACCCTGCAGAATGGCTGCCCGGTTAAAGCACAGGAGATTGTAGAGCGCATAACTCCTGTCGAACATGGTCATCAGGTATACAATGGCAGTACCTATGGAAATATAGAGTATCAGATTGGGAATACCCTTGCTCCGATTGCGGAAGCAGAAACGTTCAAAGTGGTTTCGCAGACTTTTCAAAATTCTCAACTCCTGTGAAAAATTATAACCATTGTACCAATTCTTTTACAAAAAGTCTATAGCGGAATTGTGAACAAAAGACCTGCCCCAGCATAATAACAACAAAAGCAGGTATCTTAATGTATACCTGAAAAATGTAATTGTTTAGGGGTGGAGATCATTATGGAGTTTTCAATGATTCGGCACCTACCGTTCTTTCCGAGTAAGCACCGTATTTGCCGCGGACTGGCCTGCTTAATGGAGGGCTTTTTGGGGCTGGATTTTTCAATGCCAGATAGAATGTATGACAGGAAACGCAATGATGGGGCCATGTATGTTGTTACGCCGAAGAATACGTTGAAGGAAGCCTTTGACTGTGTGGACCTAAAAAATTATCCCAGGATTATAGATGTTGGCTGCGGCAAAGGTTATGTACTATGGCAGGCAAAAAAGCATGGCTTTGCCAAGGTTGGCGGGATTGAATATGATGAAAAACTTTGGAAGATCTGTGTCCGCAATATGAAACGTTTGGGGATTGACCGGGATGTAACCGTTGCCCATGAGGATGCCCGGACCTTTTCAGAATACGGAGACTATGATGTATTTTATTTTTTTAATCCATTTGTGGAGGAAGTCATGAATCAGGTTATCGACCAGATTATTGAACAGTGTAAAGGTCGGCAGATCATGATTATTTATTACCGCCCCCGGTATATCGACCGGATCGAGGGCTGTGGTTATTTCCAGAAGATTTGCACCTTTGAGGATTCCGCGAAAGGTTATAGTGCCAACGTCTACCAGGGCCGGATTCCGGAAGAATGGCCGGAAAACCAAACAAAAGCGGAATAATAGTTGACATTATTTCATTTGGTGTTTATAATACCTACAAACTGCATACGCCCCTTATCAAGAGTGGTGGAGGGAACGGCCCGATGAAACCCGGCAACCTGCGAAAGTGTGGTGCCAAATCCGGCGGCAACGAAAGATGAGGATTCGATAGAACGCACATCGAATCTTCGGTGTGCGGTTTTCTTTTAGGAAAGGATGATAGATAATGGAAAAAAGACTGTTTACTTCTGAGTGTGTTACTTGCGGACATCCTGATAAAGTGGCGGATGCTATCTCCGACGCGATTTTGGATGCGTGCCTTGCGCAGGATCCGGATTCCCGGGTAGCCTGTGAGACGATGGTTACTACTGACTTTTGCCTGATTTGCGGTGAGATTACTACAAAGGCAGTGGTGGACTATGGTGCGGTTGCCCGGCAGGTGATCCGTACCATCGGTTACACCCATCCCGGCGACGGCTTTGATGGAGAATCTGTGGAGATTCTCTGCAAGATCCACACCCAGTCTGCAGATATTGCGCTGGGAACCAATGATCAGGTGGGCGGAGCTGGAGACCAGGGTATGATGTTTGGCGGCGCCTGCACCCAAACTCCGGAATTGATGCCTATGCCTGCGGCCTTAGCCCGGGCGCTGAGCAACCGGCTGACGGAATGTATTCGAAGCAATGACTTGCTGCGGCCTGATGGAAAAACCCAGGTAAGTGTGGAATTTGATGAAAGCGGCAAGGTTATCGGCATTGACACTGTGGTAGTTTCTGTAATGCACAGCGCGGATTTTGAAATCGGCCAGCTGCGCAAGTACATTCGTGAGGGCGTGATCGCCCCGGTTCTCAAGCAATATGGCTTTGATATTGGGAATGTGTCCCATATTCATATCAACCCAACCGGTAATTTTGTGATCGGAGGCCCCAACGGTGACACAGGCCTGACCGGACGGAAGATTATTGTGGATACTTACGGCGGTTACTTCTCCCACGGCGGTGGTGCGTTCTCCGGAAAGGATCCTACCAAGGTTGACAGATCCGGTGCCTACATGGCCCGTTATATGGCAAAGAATTTAGTGGCTGCGGGACTGGCAGAGCAGGTGCAGGTGCAGATCGCCTATGCCATCGGTGTTGCCGAGCCGGTGTCCGTTCGGGTAGAGAGCTACGGTACAGGTAAAATTGCAGACGAGGAAATGACAGCCCTGTTGCGGAAAACCTGTGACCTGACTCCCGGTGGAATTATCCGAAAGCTGGATCTGCGGCGGCCCATTTACGGCAAGACAGCTATGGAAGGCCACTTCGGTGTGGCTGACCGCCCCTGGGAACAGACAGATCTTGCCCAAAAGCTGAGAGAACTGGCTGGGATTTAATGCACAAAAGCGCGTCTTGCACGCGCTTTTGCTGTTGTATGGTCTGTAGAAAGTAAAACGATCCTGCAAATATTGACAAAAGTATTCCTAATGGGGTATAATGATATTAATCATCCGAACTTGTTATAAATGAACCGAGGGATATGAATGAAACTGAAACAGCTTTGGAATATTATATTGATTGTAGTGCTTGCTCTGCAGCTTTTTGCGGAAGCTTTGACTGCGGCAATTGTATTTCGCTTGAATATGCTTCCAACGGCCTATTGCCTGGCGCTGATCGGTGTGCTGCTTGCGGCTGGATTATTGACCGGATCGCTGATGTTTGTCCACAGAAAAGAAAAAGCAGTGGGGCTGGCCCGGAAGATCATTGCCTGTATGCTGGCGGTGCTGATTGTGTGCGGCTGCGGTGTGCTGTGCAAGGTGGCAACGGATATATATCAGACGGTACACAATATTACAACGCCCACTGTGCCCAGCGTGACCAGAAGTATTTTCGTCCGGAGGGATGACCCGGCACAGATGCTGGCGGACGCGGCAGATTACAGCTTTGCGGCTGTAGAGAATTTTGATCTGAATGGCACACAGCAGGCGTTGGAAGTGCTGGAACAAGCATTTGGAAAGAAGATCACAGCAACATACTATCCTTCCGTTACAGAAATGGTGGATGCGCTCTATGCCGGAAAGACAGATGCGATCATACTCAACAGCGCGTATGTAATCATGCTGGAAGAAACAGAGGAATATTCTGATTTCTCTAAGAAGACTAGATTGCTCTATGATGTGCCCATTGAGGGATGGACTGTGCCCACAGAGACAATAGACCCAACAATTCCCTCGGATACAGTCCCCCAGCAAACCATCGAGCAGAATATTACTAACAAGCCCTTCGTTGTGTATATTGGTGGCTCTGATACACGAAGCAGCTACCTCCCCACGCTTACCAGATATGATGTGAATATTTTGATGGTGGTCAATCCGGCAACAAAGCAGGTGCTGCTGCTGAATACGCCCCGGGATTATTTTGTAAAAAATCCAGCCGGCGGTGGTGTGCGGGATAAGCTGACCCATTGCGGAAACTTTGGGGTAGAATGTTCGATGCAGGCACTGCAGGATCTGTACGGTATAAAAGTGGATTACTATGCCCGCATCAATTTTACCGGTGTGGAAACGCTGATTGATGCGGTTGGCGGTGTGACAGTTACTTCCAGTGTCAGCTTTACCAGCGCAAGTGGTACGCAGTTTGTTAAGGGGGAGAATTATCTGAATGGTTCACAGGCGCTGGAGTTTGCCCGAGACCGTTATCACATGCCAGGCGGCGACAATGACCGGGGTAAGAACCAGATGAAGATTATTCAGGCACTTATTAATAAGATGACCTCCGGTACTGCGCTGATTTCCAACTATGGGCAGATTTTAAATGCCTTGGGTGGCATGTTTGAGACCAGCATGGGCATGGAGGATATCAGTAAGCTGGTGAAAATGCAGCTTTCGGATATGGCGAGCTGGACTGTGCAGTCTTATGCGGTTACGGGCAGAGGCGGTAATGAGGTGACTTATTCCTGGCCGGGAAAGAACTTGTATGTGATGTATGTAGATGAAGACCATGTTGCCTACGCTAGTGGGTTAGTTGCGCGCATTTTGGCCGGAGAGAGCCTTACAAAAGTAGATTTAAACGGAAAATAACAATATGCAAAACCGCATGTCTGTTTGATACAGATGTGCGGTTTTTTTAGGAGGTGGATTTGGTGAGAAAATGGTTAGAATAGAACTATAAGAATAAGGAGGTACAACAATGGAAAAAAGAATGTTAAATGACCGGCAAATATGTGAGTTTTTAACCTATCTGTTCCGGGAGGAAAAAAGCGCAGCCACCCAGGAAAAATATTTGCGGGATGTACGGGCGTTTTGCCGATACGCGTCCGGACAGACCGTCACAAAGGAATTGGTGGTAGGATACAAAAAGCACTGCGTGGAGCAGGGGTATGCGGTGAACTCCATTAATTCTATGCTGGCTTCGGTGAACAGCTTGCTTCGCTTTTTGGGGTGGATAGATTGTAAGGTGAAAAATATCCGCATCCAGCGGCAGACCTACTGTGCAGAAGAGAAGGAGCTGACCAAGACGGAATATCTGCGTCTTTTGGAAGCATCCAAGAAAAATGAGCAGTTGAATCTGGTACTGCAGACCATCTGCGGCACTGGGATCCGGGTATCGGAACTGCAGCATTTTACAGTAGAGTCGGTGAGTCGAGGGGAAATCCGGGTAGACTGCAAAGGAAAAACCCGGAACATCCTGGTTCCGGGGAAGCTGAGAAAGCTGTTATTAAATTATGCAAAAAAACGGAAGATCAGCGCCGGAGTGATATTTATCACCAGAGGAGGAACGCCATTGAACCGGAGCAATATATGGGCGGCGATGAAAAAGTTGTGTGAAGCGGCAGGGGTAGCGCCAACCAAGGTTTTTCCACACAATCTACGCAAGCTTTTCGCCCGAACCTTTTACGGGATCGAAAAGGACGTTGCCAAGCTGGCTGATATTCTGGGTCACAGCAGCATCAATACCACCCGGATCTATATTATGACCACCGGCGTAGAGCACCGCCGTAAGCTTGAACAGCTTGGACTTGTGATTTAGAAAAACATAAAACCACATAATTTGTATTATGTAGTAATCTATTCTTTCTTCGCGCATACAACAAAATAACCATTATAAAAATGGCAGCACAAATTAACGTCTTTTCGCTTCTTTTTTGAAAAGTAATGCGAAAAGGCGCTGTTGTACTGCCTTTTTCAAGCGGTGTATCCAAATCAAAGAGGATCTTCTGTTTTTTTCTTAACAACAATTACAAACTTTATGTATTCCTCTTGATTTTCATTATAAAAAGCTTTATACTGATATACGCAACAACTCCATTCATATATTTTTTGTACTACATAATACAAATTATGTGTATTTCATATAAGCCAGAAGCTCTGTGGCTGAGCAGCTCCGTTTTCAATCTTATGGAAGGGGAGCGGGGGCCGGTTCGATTCCGGCCTGACTTACCAGCACCTCCCGGTGCGTTTAACATTCTTTTCTGGAGCGAAAGCTCCGGCGCTGGCAGGCCGCTCCCAAAGTCTGCAAGGGGCAATCGGCGGTCCCGAAGCGTAGGCAGACCGCGTGAAAGTCTGTAAGGGGTCTCACCAACCCCGGCGCTGGCAGGCCGCATAAAAGTCTGCCAATTATTATTTGTTTGTGAAATTGTTTGCGTGATGGAAGGGCCAGAGGAGATAGAGAACAATGTTAGCGGAACTAGATGGCTTGACGGTTGCCATACTTGTGGTTTTTGGCTTGTTTTTGGGCGGTATGTTTCTGACAGTACTGGTGCAGACGATCAGCAGTTTCCGGCAGGATCTGCGCTATATTAATATGGAAATTGCCCGCACCCGTGGTGAGGAGAGACAATATTGGAAGCATGAGAAACGCCGCCTGTGGCTGACGCTTTTGCCTTTTTACCGTAGATAACAGAGTTGCATTGATAGCGTTGGTTGTCTGTGTTTGTTTAGTGTAGGAGCGGCTGATAGATCACGTTTCTCAAAAGGGCGGGAGAAAGCCCCTGCCCTACATTCGTGTTAATGTCAATGGAACGGATGGGGCGTCGAGAGCGCCGCCCCCTACAAATGGCAAAAGCAGCTAAAAGTTGTATAGTGATCCGGGCAATTGCCGGGATATTCTATAAAGTTCGAATATCAACCTGAATATATAGGAGGAATTTTGAGCAAATGAAAAATATTTGGAAGAGAAGCCTGTCTATGCTTCTGGCGCTGGTCCTTGTTTTAGGAATGGTGCCGGTAAATAGATTGCAGGTTTTTGCAGCGGATGCACCTGAAGTTGGGTCCACAGTTACTACGCCCAACAATGATCGCCCCACTGCACCGAGTGGCTATTGGTATGAACTGGAGTCTACTGAAGGCCCGAACGATTTGGGTTATAGTGCTGTCTGTGATAAGTGGAATCATACGCATACGGATGATTGCTATCGCAAAAAATGTGTCCATAAAGAAGGTGTAATAATCAATGGTCATGTTAGGGAGTGCTATGGTTCTAGTTGGGGTGAGTGTAAGTGTACTTCTACTGAGGACCATACTGGCGCAATTACTGTTGATGCTAGCCTTGCAGACAAATACAACGAGTTAGATGCTGGACTTTGGGCTGCGATCAAACAGTATTGTGGCATTACTGCTACTAGTGGTTGGCAGCTGGCTTTGCAAATAACAACTAACCTTTACAAAGCATATGGCAAAACATTCTGCTATTCTGTAGATTTATCTGATTTGGATTGTAAGCATGAGTGTTCTGTCATCCACGATGCAGAAGGCAACCCCGGCAGCTGTTATGAATTTGTATCTCTGTGTCCGCAGTATGGGCACACCCACGTGGAAACCGATAACGCGGATACCAGCTGCTATCGCTACACATGGAAGTTGTACGAGGACAAGAACGACAACGAGATTGCTGACAAATCCGAGAGCTATACTGTTATTTATACTGACGGTGTAGAGGGCAAGGAAATTTTTGCGGATGTACAGACCTCCGGCTTGGCGCTGGGTGCAGATACACCTGTGATTGCAGATCCCACCTGGGAGAACTATATCTTTACCGGCTGGTCTCCCGCATGGGCCGAAACGGTTGCTTGTCCCACTGTAAAGGGCGGCACCACCATTACCTATACGGCCACCTGGAAGCCGGTCAATGACAATAACGGCAATGATCTGGCTGACGAGGATGAGACCTATACCGTTATTTATGTGGACGGCTTTGGCAATGAGCTGAAGAAGTTTGAAGAGGTAGGCTATAAGGCTGAAACTCCCACCATTGCCGATCCGGAAAAGGAAGGGTATCAGTTCCTGTACTGGTCACCGGAGGTTGTGGGGAATGTGGCAACGCCCACCAGCGGCACTGTCATTACCTACACCGCCATCTGGAAGGAACTGGGCAAATTTGCCGTGACCTTCGTGGATCGGGATTCCAAAATTACCATCGAATACTACGAGGGTGAGCGGGCAGAGAAGCCGGAAGACCCCACATGGGATGCGGATCATGACTTCCTCGGCTGGTTCAACGGTGAGGAACTGTATGATTTTAATACTGTATTTACCGCAGAGTCTGCAGACCTGGTTCTGACCGCCAAGTGGCAGGAGGACTATAACCGGGATGATATCAATGATGCGGACCAGCCCAAGTATACCGTTACATACATGGACGGTTATACGGATACACCGATCCTGTCTGAGACTGTTTTGGTCAATATGTCTACTCCCAGTGTTGCAGAGCCTGTTCGGGAGGGTTACACCTTTACCGGCTGGGATCTGGCATGGAGCGCCACTGTTACAGGGGATGTGACTTATACAGCCACTTGGATCAAGGACGTTAACCAGAATGAGGTTGACGATGCCTTTGAAACCATTACGGTCATCACCCAGGGTTCTGGTACAGTGGTGATCAATGGGGCACAGACTGAGACGCTGATCTATGATTCTACGGTCACTGATACCATTACCATTACTGCTACACCTGTACTGAACGGTGATGTGTCCACTACTTATGTTTCCTCCATCGTAGTGGATAACGGTCAAAATGTGATCGTGCCGGAGGGTTATAACAACTTCGCTTATACCTATACCTTTACACCCAATAAGAGCCAGACGGTTACAGTCACCTTTACCGAGGCGAAGTTTACGCTGAAGGATGACAATACGCTGACATTCTACACCGGTATTCAGACACCTACCTATAAGGACCTGTATACTGCGGTGATCTCTGATCCTGCGTGGAATGAGACGTTCGTAAAATCCGTGAAGTATAAGGCCCGCGAGGCCGGTGTGCAGACGGTTGACTTGTCTGCTCTGGGTACCGCGCTGGCAGATGTGGATGGCACAGCAGGCTGGATCCTGAAGGAAGCATTTGAACTGCTTGTGGGCAGCGATGGCCAGTATGAGCTGGAGCTGGATGAACTGTGGCTGGATGTTGGAACGGAGATTCCGGAAGTTTCTGTAAATAACATTGCAGCGGCAGAAATCGAGCGGATCAAGGCGCTGATCGCCAGTGCCGGAAGCCTTTCGGATTACTGGGCAGTTGCAGAAGCCATCGGTGATCTGGGTGAGGTGATCGCAGCAGAATCCTACTATGCCGGTGCACATGATTTCGGTTATAACCCTGCACAGGCTGATTATGTGGAAGAGATCCTGCACATCGTTTACGAAGATGAAGCGATGCGCATTGAGGATAAGACCATCGTCATCAAGCTGACCGATGACCGTGCAAACTCCGTCATCAACGGCAGCAATGTGGAATTTGAGTACAAGGACTATACAGAAGAGTCCCTGATGGATGCCATTGGTGCACTGCTGACTGATGAGAATGGGGAGATCATTGACGGTGTTATCTATAAGGTTGAAAACACGGTCAACAGAAATGTGGGCACTTATACCATAACACTGAAGTTTGACGGCAATGCTGACTATAAGCCGGCGGAAGCAACTGTTACCCTTACAGTTGTGCAAGCGCCTGCCAATGTGGATGTTCCCAATGTGAACATTTTCTACGGCGAGGAGTACAGTGCAGTCCCCGCAATTACCAATAAGTACGGTGAAGTGATCGATATTGACACGATTCGCTTTATCGTTGGTCTGGATGTAGCGGAACTGGATATAGACGGTGACGGCATCAAGGGCCTGACCGGCAAGGTGCAGTTGCTGCTTCCTGCGGATCTGCAGAATATTATCAACCTGCTGCCCGGCATGGAAGACGGCGCTACCATGACTTTAAGTGAATTGGTAGAGTTCCTGAACAACAATATCACCACCCTGGAGAGTTTTGGGCTGACCCAGGAGATGGTGGATATGCTGAACTCCGCGCTGGAGACTATCAGCCAGGTAGTGGAAGCCGGGGATCTGGAGATCACCCTTGGAGGCAGCTATCCTGCCAATATCGGTGCTTATCTGACCGGTGCGCTCACAGTGGATCCCAACTACAAGACTGCTTTTGATGTGGGCTACATCATCATCAAGCCCAATGCACAAAAGGTTTATCTGGACTTTAACTACAAGGACGCAAACAGTGTCTTCACCTGGGAACTGCTGCAGTACATCGATCTGAATGCGTCTGCATTTGACGATGAGGTACTGACTGTCAAAAATGATGCAGCTACCGCACTGGTGCAGAACCTGTTCTTCGGAATTGACGAGAAGGGCGAACTGGTTGCTACACTGGACGGCACAGCTCTGGGCAATGGCGCTTATACCCAGCTCTCCTTTATCGCGGAGTTTGGCAACGAGTTCTATTATGCAGTACCTGTTGTCCGGGCGTTTGTGATCGTTCCCAATCTTCTGGATGTGCAGATCGTAGACGGGCAGGGCAATGCCCAGGACGAATTTAACTACGTATTTGACAATACCGGAAAGAACCATTTTGTGACGGTGGATGGCCAGCGGGTAGAGGCAGAGATCCATTATGTGGGCCTGCAGACGAACACCAACACCTACAACAGCACTGTAGCCCCCAAGCACGCGGGTGCGTATGTGGCCTATGTGGTCTATGCAGCCTACAATGATGCAGGCGAGCTGACCGGCGCGGGCTTCGATACGGCGGCTGTTGTGATCAAGCCTGCGGATTCCGCCATTTCCGTCACCGGCGGTACAGTGGACTATGACGGCAAGGAGCATTCTGCGATTGTGGATGCCCAGGGCTCCGGTGTGACCGCACCCGATGTGACCCTGATCTCCGGTACGGCCAATCTGACCGGTGAAATTACCCAGATCGGCCTGGAGGCCATCACAGGCAACGTGAATGTGGACTTCCCCAAGTGGCTGGACAAGATCCTGTCTGTACAGTTTGCAGATGCTTACGCCAACGGCGTTGCTGCCGAAGACCTGATCTGCAAGCTAAAGCAGCATCAGGCTGCGCTGGTGGAGCTTGGCCTCTCTGAGGACATGATAGGGGATGTAATCGCTGTTCTGGAGCAGACCCCCGCGACTGTAACCGTGACTTTCAACGATGATGTTACCTATACTGCGCCCGGTGTGTATGTCTTTGTGGGCGTGGTTACCGACTCCGACCATATGCCATCCGCGGATACAGGCCTGTTGGTCATCCAGAAGGAGTATCTGGAGTTCGAGCTGCAGGATACCACAGTGACCCAGAACGGCCAGGAACACTTTGCGGATGTTGTAAATCCTGAGAACAGTGACTATGTGGCTGTCATCATTGACCGGGAAAACAACCTGGGAAATATCATCCTGGAGGAGGATATGAATGCACTGGTTGCAGTGCTGGAGCAGGCGCTGGGCCATGAACTGCCGAAGTCCATTGATGTGACATCCATCTATGCAGCCATCGACAAGATTTTGAGCGGTATCGAGGGCATTGAGAAGCTGCCTGTTAATGCAGTCCAGACGCTGCAGCAGATCCGTGCTGTGCTGGATAAGCTGCCCCATACCGGCGTGGTCAGCTTCAATGGCGCACTGCCCTCTGCGGTTGGCACTTACGAGGTCTACGCGATCACCTACTCTGCCCAGTACCAGACCACTACTGCCGGTGCTGTGTTGGAGATCCTGCCTGTGCAGGTAAAGATCGAGATCGAGGATGCGTCCAAGTACTATGGACAGGACGATCCTGACTTTGGTTATACTGTAAAGTATTACGACCATCTGGGTAACGAGCTGGCAGATGCGGGAATCGTATCTGTGGAGCTGAACAGAGCACCCGGTCAGAATGTAAGCAAGTACAGCATCACCGCAACTGTTACCAACACGGACGAGAAAAACTATGAGATCGTTACGGTTACTCAGGATGCAGTCCTGGAAATCAAGCCCGCGGAGATCACCATTACTGTGGGCAACAATGGGAAGGTATACGGCGAAAATGATCCTGCACTGACCTATAATGCGGCAGTTTCCGAGGGCAAGGGCGTGATCGGCAGCGATCTGGTAATTACCCTGGACCGTGTAGACGGCGAGGACGTGGGTACATACGCCATTATCGCAACGATGGTGGAAAATGCCAACTATAAGATCGTTTCCAACGTGGACGGCCTGTTCACTATTGAAGCCAAGGAGATCACCCTGGCGGACGTGGCACTGAATGGCGCGTTGACCTATAATGGACAGACCCAGACGCAGAATGTGACTTTGTTGAACGGTATCACTGCTGATGTTACCGGTAATACTGGCACTAATGCAGGTGATTATACCCTGACTGTCACCGGCAACGGCAACTACACCGGCGAAGTGAAGCTGCCCTGGAGCATTGCAAAGGCACAGGTCCAGATCACCCTTGAAAATATGACCGTCGATGTAGATGACCGGATTCCGCAACTGATCTACACGGTTACCAATGTGAAGGGTGCCGTTCCTGCGGAGCTGCTGAACCTGAAAGTCAGCGTGGATGTGGCAAAGAATGCTGCAGGTCAGAACGTTGTGGGCACGTACCAGATCAAGGCAAAGTATACCTTGTCTGACAATTGGACTGTTTCTGTGGTAGACGCAAACCTGACTGTAGAGCTGGGTGATTACGTTTGCTGGAATATGCAGACTGGGGTTTACTACGCCACAGTGGCACAGGGCCTTATGGATGCAGAAGCAACCCAAACCATCCAGATGCTGAAGGATTCCGACGAGTCAAAAGCGGTGCTGGCTGTAATCAATGAGATTACGCTGGACCTGAATGGCTGTCAGTTGACTTGCTATGGTTTAGCCGCATTTAACGGCAACCATGTGATTGATACCAGTGCTGCTACTGCAGGCCTGTTGATTGTTCCTATGGATAATCTGAAGTTGGCTCGGGATAACAAGGAAGTACCTTTGTGGAATGAGACAAATGGCTATGCATTTGTAACACCCAATACTTCTACGGCACTTAATTATCAGTATTTTGAGAAGTGTACAGAAGATGGATTCTATTTCGAGTTCAGACCTGGTTTCGGCTATATCAACGGCGAATCTGTTAGAAGCACATATTTCGCAACAAATGGCGGTGCAGATAATGGATTGACTATAGTCCTGCGTATGACTTGGGTCAATAGTCTGGGTCAGACGGTCCATCAGGACTTTGTCTATGAAGACGATTTCTTCTGTAAAGCTTATCAAAGCGGCCAGGCATTCTTTGTGGATGTTACAGGTGCCGGTGCAATTGGTGAGATTACGATCAATGCCGTGATCGTATCAGATTCCGGTGTGGAGTTTGTGGGCGAGGCAGCTACCTACTCTTCTGCCGCGACAACCAGTGCGGAATAAGTAAGGAAAGGAGAGAATTGAATGAAGAAGCTTTTTGAAAAGCCCGGTATTGAGACGATTTCCATTGTTTCCGAGGCAATTACTGGCGATTTCCCGAATACCCAGGGTGGTAATTCCAGCGGCATCACACCGGATGATTGATTGAGGAAGCATCAAGAACAGAAATAACAGAGCAGGTCGGGATTACTCCCGGCCTGCTTTGTGTTGTTGTGAAACCCGGTTTGGCTTTAAGTAAACGGGGGGGATTGGTGTTTTGTGTCTCCAGCGTGATGGCAAGGAATCTCGCTATAGTAAGATAGGCTGTAGCTGACGGCTCTCCAGGGCGGCTTCAAGAGCCGGCAGCAGCAATTGGAAATCCGCTACCATGCTGGTGGGCTTTCGCTGGGGATCATCCTGTCCGAAGGGGACGAAGTAATAATGCTTGCGGCTTAAGAGCTTTCCAATATTCTCGGCAGCACCTGACAGCGCGTCGTTGGTGGAAACCGCGATCAGAATGGGACGCCCGTTGCGCAGATGGCTCTTGGCGGCCATGGTTACTGGACCGTCAGCAATGCTGTGGGCCAGCTTTGCCAGCGTATTTCCGGTACATGGAGCGATGACCAGCGCATCCAGCAGCTTCTGGGGGCCGATCGGCTCGACCTGCTCAATGGTGGACAGAGGCGTTCTGCCGCAGATCGTTTCTGCCCGGCGAATATGTTCCTGGGCAGTACCAAAACGGCTGTCTATGGTATAGGAAGATTGGGAAAAAATTGGGATCAGACTATGCACCTTTGCTAAATTCTCCATGGCTGGAAACATGGCCGAATAGGTGCAGAATGAGCCACAAACAGCAAAGCCGATATTCATGTGTCAGACTCCTTTCCGACGGCTATGCGGATAGCGGTACGGGCAATCAGTTCACCGGAGCTTTCCGGTGCATCCTTGTTTGGAAGGCCTCTGGCCCAGATCACGTCAGAACTGCCAAGACCCAAAGTAGAGGCCAGATCGATCTTTAGTGCCTCACCGGGACTCAGTGCGGATATCATGGCAGGCACGGTGTTGAAGATCACGCGAAAGGGTGTGGTGTCCAGCTGCGCGGTGTCTGCAGTGCGATAGCCCAAGGCGGCCAGCATGGCGCGGTCCGTATCTTTTCTGGCGGCTACGGTCACGTCTGCGCCCAGTTGCCGCAATAGCTGTGCCAGACATTTGCCAATACGTCCCCAGCCGATCACCAGAGCCTGACAGTTCTGCAGGGTGACAGATAATTTGGCCATTGCCAGCTTCAGAGCACAGTGGGCGGTAATGTTGGCGTTCTGGGCTAAGTAAAGGGGGTCCTGCAGAAAATCGATGGTGTTGTGGCCTGCCAGCTCCGGGCGATTCAGATTTCCCCCTAGAATAGTAATGTTTTTTGGTAGTCTGGCTAGCAGTGCATCCAACTCACCACCGCCTTTGATCCGGCCGTCCGGTTCAAAACTGGGTACAGGCAGAAGTAGGTGTGTGGCCTCCTCCGGGCGGGAGAGGATGGTGTAATCCTGACCCTTCAAAAAGTTCACAGCGTAACTTAGAGCAGCCGTATAACCGGCGGTGTAGAATTTGCAGTTGTTCATGGAGAATCACCCTTTCATGACAGAATATGTAGACCGGACTGTAGTTGTGCTTGATTTTTTGGCGAGCGCTTGTATAATGGAGATTAAGAGGTGAAACGTATGCGCAGATTAGGGTTTATCCATGATATGATAGATGTAAAGGTGTTGATCCTGTTTGTAGCAGCCCGTGCCAGTTACCCCATGACAGTGCAGGAAATCTACGAGCTGTGTTATCAGGACGAGTGCCTGAGCTATTTTGATGTATGTACCGCGGTCCCGGAGATGGTGGCTTCCGGCCACCTAAAGGCACTGGAGGATGAGAAGTATGAGATCACTGAGAAGGGGAGAGCGGATGGGGTTTTGACGGAGGACTCCATTGCTTATTCGGTCAAGCAGCGGGCAGAGAATGCGGTTGCTAAATTTAACCGACAGCTCCGCCGAAGCAGCTTTGTGAAAAGCCAAATTATCCCCAGAGAAAGCGGTGATTTTTCTGTTGTTATGGCACTGGATGATGAGGCGGGAAATTTAATGACCCTGGAGCTGATGGCGCCGGACCAACGGCAGGCTGTCCGGCTGAGTAAGTTGTTTGAAAAGAAGGCGGAGTTCATTTATAATTTGACGATGACGGAGCTTCTCGACGAGGAAGATTCATTATCTGAATCTGAATAAGTCCCTTGTCGAAACGGTAAAATCGTGGTATAGTATAAGTACACCGGATGATCGGTGATACGAAAGGAGCTGCCGTTTATGAAATTTCAGTTTAGCGAGAAGAAAGTCAAATTGCCCGCAAATGTCCATGCTTATGCTGAGAAGAAAGTAATGAAGCTGGCTCGGTATTTTGAGGAGGATGCGGAAGCGCTGATCGTATTTTCTGTGGAGAAGAATCGCAACAATGTGGAACTGACTGTCCACGGTGCGGGAACCTGGTTTCGAGCCCATGAAAGTACGTCCGATATGTTTGCTTCCATCGATGCGGCGATAGGCACCATTGAGGGGCAGATCCGCAAGAATAAAACCCGCCTGGCCCGCCGCCTGCGGCAGGATGCATTCAGCCGAACGGTGGAGGAGACATCTTTTGCAGCAGAGGAAAAAGAAGAGGAACTGGACATTGTCCGCATTAAGCAATTCCACTTTAAACCCATGACAAGGGAAGAAGCAGTCTTGCAGATGAATTTGCTTGAGCACAGCTTCTTTGCGTTCCGGGACGAGGACAACGGTGGTTCTTTTGCTGTGGTTTACCGCAGAAATGATGGCGGATACGGCCTGATTGATGACATTGGTTAATATAAAAAACTATTTTGGAGGCTTCGTAAGGAGCCTCCAAAAAAATCACGTTTTTTTTGCAAAATAAGTGTTGACAAAAAGGAGATAGGGTGATATTATATCGAAGCGCTTCCGGACGGGGGCGCGAGGGAAGCACAGGTTGAAAGAAAAATGGAGAGAAATGAAAAAAGTTCTTGACAAAGGGATGAAGCTGTGCTAGAC
>JAZNIG010000105.1:0-10575 GCA_045577355.1 Faecousia sp.
TGGTATGCACATGGACCTTGATGATCTCATCGTCATCCACCAGTACCAGACTGTCGCCCAGCTCGCTGAGGAATGCCCGCAGAGCCTCGGGATCTTTGTCGTTCTCACGGGAGATGATAAACTCGGTGCAATAGGTAAAGGTAATATCCTCTGTATTAAAATCGGAGAAGTCTGCCTGTTCCTTCACGATTTGCTCACTGCCGCCCTCAGGGGCTGCAATGTCCTCGCCCCGCAGTGCGCACAGCATTGCCTCCAGTGCTACCAGCCAGCCCTTGCCGCCGGCATCCACAACGCCGGCCTTTTTCAGCACAGGATTCTGATTCACTGTATTGGCCAGCGCCACCTTGGCTTCTTCAATGGCCGCCGCATGGACAAATTCAAAATAATTATTCTCCTGGGCTGCCTGCTGGGCCTTTGCCGCAGCCAGCCGGGCAACAGTCAGGATCGTGCCCTCCGCAGGCTTCATAACTGCCTTGTAAGCCGCGTCCACACCCTCCTGCAAGGCTGCGGCCCACAGCACACCATCACAGTCTTCTGTACCCTTCAGCTTTCTGGAAATGCCCCGCAGCAGCAGGGACAGGATCACGCCGGAATTACCCCGGGCACCCCGCAGCATAGCAGATGCAGAGATAGCAGCGGCTTTTTCCAGCGTTGGATCCTCCGCCTTTCGCAGGTCATTTGCTGCCGCATTGATCGTCATAGACATGTTGGTGCCGGTGTCACCGTCGGGAACAGGGAACACGTTCAGCTCATTGAGCTGCTGTTTATTAATCTCTATAGATGCCGCCGCACTGATCATCAGTCTGCGGAAATCGGCTCCGTTAATTGTCTGGCGCAATGGTAGTTACCTCCAAATTATCCAATACTCATGGAATCTATATATACATTTACTGCGCGTACCTGTGTGCCGGTGCATTGGGTGACCACATAGCGTACCTCGGAAATGATGGAGTTGGCCACAGCAGTCAGGTTCACGCCGTGATCCACCATAATGTGCAGATCGATGGAAATGGTATCATCCTCATGGAACTCCACCCGAACGCCCTTGCCCATGGATTCCTTGCGCAGAAGATGGTAAACGCCGTCGGTGACAGAACGGGCAGCCATGCCCTTCACTCCAAAGCAATTGGCTGCGGCAGTGCCTGCGATGTCCGTGTAAACGCCGGTGCTGACATTTACGCTTCCGTTTTCAGTGTTGTGACGGATCATAGATCAGTACCTCCTTAATCAATATAGGTATGCCCGGCGGGAGCTTGCTCCCGCCCTAGTTTTTGATTTACTCAGACCATGCTGTCTTCCCAGCAATCAGGTGCGGTCAGTCCCATCATCTTGACCACAGTGGGGGCCACATTGGCCAAACCGTAGGCGCCGTCCTTGATGGTCCATGCTTTGCTATTGTCGTAGATAATAAAAGGAACAGGATTTAAAGAGTGGGCAGTCCGGACGGAGGTCTTGCCCTTCTTGGTCTCGGTCATCTGGTCGGCATTACCGTGGTCAGCGGTGATCAGCACCGTGTAGCCGTACTTATCGGCAGCCTCAATAATGGCCTTCAAGCCATTGTCCACACATTCCATAGCATAGACCACCGCCTCCATTACGCCAGTATGGCCTACCATATCACCGTTGGGGTAGTTGCAGCGCAGGAACTGGAACTTTCCGGACGCCATGGCCGCCACCATCTTTTCGGTAATTTCTTTGGACTTCATCGCAGGGGCCTGTTCGAAAGGAATTACATCAGAGGGGATTTCCTCGTAAACCTCCAGTGCTTCCTCTACCTTGCCGGAGCGGTTGCCGTTCCAGAAATAAGTCACGTGTCCGTACTTCTGGGTCTCGGACACCGCATACTCATGAATACCAGCCTTGCACAGCACCTCGGTCAGGGTGTTGGTGATAACAGGTGGCTGGACCAGATAGTTTTCGGGGATATTCAGGTCACCGTCATACTGAAGCATACCGGCAAACTTTACACCGGTATAGTCACCCCGGTCAAACTTATCAAAATCCTTCCGGTCAAAGGCCAGGGAGATTTCCTGTGCCCGGTCACCCCGGAAATTGAACAGGATCACACTGTCGCCATTTGCGATTGTGGCAACGGGCTGACCGCCTCTTGCCACCACAAAGGCAGGCAGATCCTGGTCAATGCAGCCGGTCTCAGCCCGGTAAGTCTCAATAGCTTCTTGAGCAGAGGCAAATTGCCGGCCCTGACCTTGCACATGGGTGCGCCAGCCCTTTTCCACCATACCCCAGTTGGCCTCGTACCGGTCCATAGTAACCTGCATACGGCCGCCGCCGGAGGCAATGGCATAGTCACAGCCGTCGGTGTTCAGTGTGGAAAGAACCTCTTCAAGCTGGCCCACATATTCCAGCGCTGAGGTGGCAGGCACATCCCGGCCATCCAGCAGGATATGGCAATAGGCCTTCTTCACGCCCGCAGCTTTGGCTGCCTTCAGCAGGGCAATCAAGTGGCTGATGTTGGAGTGGACATTGCCGTCAGACAGCAATCCCAGGAAGTGCATAGCCTTTCCTTCCTTAGCATTTTCCACCAGTTCTGTCCAGGTATTGGACCCGAACAGCGTGCCGTTTTCAATGGACTCACCCACCAGCTTGGCACCCTGGGAGTAGACCTGGCCACAGCCAAGAGCATTGTGACCAACCTCAGAGTTGCCCATGTCCTCATCAGAAGGCAGTCCAACCGCAGTGCCGTGCGCTTTCAGGTAAGTATGAGGGCAAGTTTTAAGAAGATGATCCAGGGTGGGGGTCTTGGCAACCACAACAGCGTCCCCGTTGCCGCCGTCACCCTTGCCAACACCATCCATGATCACAAGAACGATTGGTTTTTCCATGAAGAATCCTCCATAAATCTATATGTACATAATTTTTGCATTTTATTGATCGTACTATTTTACATCATTTTTATTAAACTTACAACCCATTTTTAAAATTTTTCAAAATACTTGAAAAAGAAAAGGGCTTTTCCTTTTCAAAAAATATGCTATAATGGGAAAAGCGTACAAAAAAATTTACTGCGCGGTTAGGGGAATGTGGCGTGAGACGATCATTTAAATCCGGGATCTTGGCATGTGTTCTGTTTCTGGGGTTGGTTGGCCTTCTGTGGGGGTATTCCCGGATGGGCGGCCAATATGACCCAAGCGAAACCACACTTTCGCAGCCAACAGACAGCCAGACATCAGACACCCAGCAGATCACCCAGGCCACCCAGCAGACCACCGTGCCGGAAGAGAGCGAACCGAAACCTACCCTGCCCGAGCCTGCTTTCCCGCTGACTGCTACCCATGTATTTGTTTATGATACAGCCGATGACCGGCTGCTGTTTTCCAAGGGCGATATGGATGGGATGATCCCGCCTGCCAGCCTGACCAAATTGTTTTCGGCCTATGTGGCACTACAATATCTGACGCCGGAGACAGTGATCACCGCCGGTCAGGAAGTGGGCTGGATCGACCCGGAATCCTCCATGGCATTTATCTACAAGGGCCAGCGGGTGACGGTGGATACCTGTGTGGAGGGTATGCTCGTCCAGAGCGGTAATGACGCGGCCTATATTCTGGCTGTGGCTGCCGGACGCGCCATCCAGGGGAATCCCCAACTCTCCGCCACAGCGGCACTGGGCGTATTTGTGGGAAAGATGAATGAGCTGGCTCTGCAATTGGGCCTTGAAAATACCCATTTTGCCAATCCGGATGGAATAGACACCCCGGGTCATTATACCAGCTTGAACGACCTGATCACCATCAGTCGCCTGGCGCTGGAAAACCCGGTAATCCGACACCACGCAGCCACTGCCACAGATGCTGTGACCTATGCAAGCGGTGAGTCAGTAAACTGGAAAAACACCAATGAACTGCTCCACCCGGAATCGGAATTTTTCTGTGAAGCAGCCTGCGGCCTGAAAACAGGCTCCACCACTGCTGCCGGCAAGTGTCTGATCTCCGCATTTCACCAAGAGGACGGATATCTGCTCATTGGCGTGTTGGGCTGTCCGAAAGAAGACGACCGCTACATAGATACGCTGAATCTTTACCATTACTATACCGGCCAGAATGTAGATGTAAAGCCCGCCGCATAAAACCAATAGCATTGTCTATTGATAGTCTGAAACGGCATGAGAAAGTTCTCATGCCGTTTCTTCGTATCGTTTAAAAAATTACCAATAGTAATTGAAAAATTCATACCTTTATGCTATAATTTATTTGCAAAACCTGAATTTGAAAAGGGGGCTGGATTTATGAAAAGAATACTGTTTATTATTCTTGCGATTGTACTTTGTCTGTCTCTCTTCTCGGGCTGTGCTACAAAGAAAGAATACTGTTATGTTCTCGGTGTAGCAGAAGACGGTTTTATTACTAATATTGATGATTTAGGACGTGTATTTGTAAAATATGAGAACGCACAGCAACACATAAAAATGTTTGACACTGTAGTTATTAAATACAATGATGTTAACTTAAAGGAAACAAGTGGATACATTGTTGTTGGAAAACATAAGATTTCTTATTCGTATATTCTTGAAGAGGTACAAAGCCTTCGTCTTTCTGACCCGTCAAAAGGCGAACCTTTATTCGATTGATTTGTTCGACACATTTCAATATGTCGAACAGCGGATGGATCCCTCCGCATAAAATATAATGGCGTTTCCGCTTATGATACAGAGGAACTGCTCCAGATTGTGAAAGAACCCCAGTTTTGCGTTATGCAAAACTGGGGTTCTTTGTTAGACAGACTACCGTTTCCACATGGGCACACCGGGGGAAAAGATCTGCTGCGATAGCGTTTTGCAGGACATAGCCCCGTTCTTTCAAAAGTGCCACATCCCGGGCAAGGGTCGCCGGGTCACAGGACACATAGACAATGCGCCGGGGAGACATCCGGTGCAGGGCTTCAATGGTATCTGCGTTCAGGCCCTTGCGGGGCGGGTCAACCACCACCACATCCGGCCGGATGCCCTGGGCTTCCAGCGCCAGCGCCGCTTTGCCCGCGTCACCGCAGAAAAACTCTGCGTTCTCAATGCCGTTTCGCTTGGCATTTTCCCGGGCATCCTCTACCGCCTGCTCTACTACCTCTACCCCGATCACCTTCCCTGCGGCCTTTGCCATAGCTAAAGTGATGGTACCCACGCCACAGTACAGGTCCAGCACCAGATCGTTCTTGGTGATGGCGGCCTGGGAAATGGCGGCTTCGTACAGCCGCTGGGCCTGGTAGTGGTTGACCTGGTAAAAGGACCGGGCGGACAACCGGAAGGTCAGGCCGCAGAGGGTGTCTTCAATATATCCGGGGCCATACAGGGTGATAAAATCCTTGCCCAAAATGGTGTTGCCCGGCTGGGTGTTCACAGACAGGACCAGGGAGGTAAAGCCGGGAAAGGCCTGCAGCCGCCGGATCAGATCCTCCGCGTGGGGCAGCTTCTGCCCGTTGATCACAAGACACACCAAAATCTGGCCGGAGACTGCCCCCCGGCGTACATAAATATGCCGCAGAAGCCCTTTGTGGGCAGTTTCGTCATAAACGGAAATGCGAAAGTGGTTTACATAATCTACAACAACCTTTTTAACAAGGTCCGTTTCTTCCGGCAGGATCAGACAGCGGTGATTTTCCACCACGCTGTGGGTGCCTGCCTTAAAAAAACCGGCATAAGCCCTCCCCTTTTGGCTGGCAACCGGATATTGGGCCTTGTTCCGATAGTCCCGGCAGGTGGGGGCAGCCAAAAGGGGGACTTCCTGCAGATCTTCCCCGCCGATGCGGTTCAGAGCCTGCCGTACCCGTTCCGCTTTCAGGCGGCATTCCTCTTCGTAATCCATATGCCAGAAATCACAGCCGCCGCACAGCTTAGCCACCGGACATTCCCGGTTGATCCGATGGGGTGACCGCTCCAAAATCTCCACGATCTTGCCTGCAGCCCAGGTTTTCCCGATTTTTTCAATGCGAATACGGCAGCACTCCCCGGCTACCGCGTTGGGCACAAATACCGCGCATCCCTCTATACGGGCCACACCCTGCCCCTCGGCAGTGTAATCGCAGATCTGGGCCTCATAGATTTGGTTTTTAACAAGCATTAAGCTTCCTCCAAAATGGTTTCCATGCCCACTTTTTGGGGCTTCAGCCCCAGGGATTCGTAAAACTTCATGGCAGACGGGTTGCAGGACCAGACATTCAGGGTCACGCTGTAGCAATGGCGCATTTTGGCATAGCGGCAGATGGCCTGATAGATCTCTGTGCCAATGTGCCTGCCCCGGCAGGCTTGGTCCACACACAGATCATCGATGTACAGCTCCGTATGGTCCTGGATCACCGGGTCATTCAGGTATTCCTTGACCTGGCAGAAGCCGTAACCCAGTACCTTACCCTCCTCTGCCGCTACAAAAATAGGGGTAGTAGAAGAATCCAGCATAGCAAGCACCTGGGAAGCACCGTATTTTTGAGCATTCGAATGAAAAATGTCCGGCCTGCCCTCATGGTGGACCCGGCCCACCTGCCGCAAAAGCCCCAGAATCCCGGGCACATCCTCTGGCTGCGCAAAACGAATTTCCATACTGTATTCCTCCTGCTGTCGTTTTCTGTTATCATACCACAAAAAAACAAAACGGTAAAGTAGGCTAAATTCGGATTTCTCGGGCAGTCTTAGTACAGCTACTGTAGGGCGGGGGCTTGCTCCCGCCGCCCGATACTTACTGTCTGAAACGGCGGGAGCAAGCCCCCGCCCTACAAAGAATGATGGAAAATAGCCCTATAAACGGAAATTTGATTGAGAATTTCGTTTAAAGATGCTATGATAAGGAAAAGGTGGGGATTGTATGGACTATGTGAACTGCACGCTGTGTCCCCGGCAGTGCGGTGTGGACCGGACCGCCGGGGAACGGGGCTTTTGCGGCTGTCCCGAGGGGGTGTTGGTGGCCATGACCATGCTCCATAAATGGGAAGAACCGGTCCTGGCCGGTGACCGTGGCAGCGGCGCGATCTTTTTCGGCGGCTGCACCCTGGGCTGCAGCTATTGCCAAAACCGGGCCATCAGCGGCGGCCCGGTTGGCGAAAAAATGGATTCCGCGGAACTGCGGCAACGCATGGAAGACCTGATTGTACAGGGCGCTGACAATATCGATCTGGTGACCCCAACCCATTTTTTGCCCGGAATTTTGCCTGCCCTTACCCCAAAACTGCCTGTACCTGTGGTATACAACTGCGGAGGCTATGAGCGGGCAGAAACCATCCGCGCGCTGGCCGGAAAAATTGACATTTACCTGCCGGATATGAAGTATGCCGACAGAGATTTGGCCCGGAAGCTTTCCGGGGCGGCGGATTATTTTCCGGTAGCGGCGGCAGCCATTCGGGAGATGGTGGCCCAGACCGGACCGATACAGTGGCAGGGAGACCGGGTAATCAAGGGTGTGATCATCCGCCATCTGATCCTGCCGGGACAGGTGGAAAATTCCCTGCGGGTTTTGGACTGGATCGGCGAGAGCTTTGCGCCGGGGCAGGTGCTGGTAAGCCTGATGCGCCAGTATACCCCCATGCCCGGCCTCCCCCAGCCCTTTGACAGGCCGGTGACGGAGGAAGAATATCAAGCCGTTTTAAGCTGGATGTATTTAAATGATCTGGAGGGCTTCACCCAGGAAGCAGATGCGGCAAACACCGCTTTCATCCCGGACTTTTGATTGCATTTCATTTTTATCTATTGTAGGGGAGGGTCTTGATCATAACGGAACAAGAAATTGGAATTTAACAAACCGCGGATGCGCGATGCATCTGCGGTTTGCATATTGCCGGGACGGGCTTCATAGGATAGACCAGTAATTCTGGGAGGGATCGTTATGAAGCGGGTCGGTTGGATCGCGGTGGTTTTGGGGATTCTCATAGGACTGATGCCGGTCAGTGTCCAGGCGGTGGATCTAAGCATCCCGGCAAAAAGCGCGGTACTGATGGACGTAGCCACCGGTACAGTGCTGTATGCAAGCAATGAGCATGAGGCCCTTGCTCCGGCCAGCGTCACCAAGGTTATGACCATGCTGCTGATCATGGAGGCTATTGATTCCGGGCGCATCCATTGGGATGATACGGTCACCGCTTCCGAGGCAGCCGCAGCCAAAGGTGGCAGTCAGGTGTTCTTAAAGGTGGGGGAACCCATGTCTGTCTCCGATATGATCAAATCCATCGCGGTATCCTCTGCCAACGACTGCGCCTGCGCTATGGCAGAGCATATTGCCGGCAGTGAAGGGGCATTTGTGGACATGATGAACACAAGAGCCAAGGAGCTAGGCATGAATGACACAAATTTTGTCAACTGCACCGGCTTGGATGACGATTCGGAAGCGGCAGCCCATAAGACCTCTGCTCTGGATATAGCCATCATGTCCCGGGAACTTCTGAAAAACCACCCGGATATCAAGAAATTTACTACCATTTGGATGGATACCATTCGTAACGGTACATTTGGCCTTTCCAATACCAACAAAATGGTACGATTTTATCAGGGCGCAACCGGTCTGAAAACCGGATTCACATCAAACGCAGGCTACTGCCTGTCTTCCTCCGCTCAGCGGGATGGGATGGAGCTGATCGCGGTTGTCATGGGTTGTGAAACCTCCCAGAAGCGGTTTGCCGCCTGTAAGTCTATGCTGGATTACGGCTTTGCCAGTTTCGCAGTGATCACGCCGGAGCTGACAGAAACCGCGGAAATTCCGGTGAAGCTGGGCACGGCGGATACCGTCAAAGCCCAGCTTGGGCAAGGGGATTCCATGCTGATCGACAAAGCCCAGAAGGGCTTAATTACTACACAGACGGAATTGGTGCCGGAAGTCACCGCTCCCGTCAGCAAAGGTCAGCGGCTGGGCACGCTATCCGTAAAAGCCGGTGAGCAGATTCTGGCACAGATTCCTCTGGTGGCAGCCGAATCGGTAGACCGGCTCACTTGGGGACAGCTGTTCCTGCGGATCCTGAAGCAGCTCACCATGTCCGGCAAATAAAGGTTGATTTTACAGGGATACAGTGATCTTTTACTGTAGGGCGGGGGCTTGCTCCCGCCGATTAACGCAGCCATTTGTAGGGCGCTGGCTGTCTCCCGCCGCTGGCCTGATCGGGGCAATCTCAGTAGAATTGTTCCATTCCGGGAAGCGGTGCAAACAGGGCGCTGATCCGCAGGCCGAAGTGGACTGCCGCATAATAGAACGCATTACAGCCAAAACGGGGCGGGATATGGCCCGCTTCAATGGTGCGCAGGCTGCCCACACCAATTCTAAGAATCTTGGCCATCTCCTTTTGGGACAGGCCGTTTTTGATACGCAGAATGCGGATGTTTTGGCAGAAAATAGTCAAACTTTGATCTTCGTTCATGGGATGCAATTCCTTTCGTTTATTATTGCTGTGTATTGTAGCGGAAAGAAATTGCATTGTCTACAAACAAAGTGTTATCACTTTGTTAGAGCGTGCAAAAAAACCATGTCATTCCGAGCCAGTGCGCACACTGGCGTGGGAATCCCCCGGTATTTCTAACTTTTTTGGTTAAAAAATCAGCGGTTTCCTCCTGTTTTGGAGATTGCCACACCAGTGACATCGGTCACTGGTTCGCAATGACAGTTTTTTAGACACGCTAAACATCACCGGAAGGGCTGTTCGGGGGCGGGACTTTCTTGCTTCGCCAAGAAAGTACCCAAAGAAGGCGACATAGGGGCGGGGCTGAGCGTGCGCTCCCGCGCACAAACCGCCCCTCCCCTATGTACCCCTCCTGCGCAACTTCGGCAGGCAGTCCAATGTTTCAGGTTTTGTGGTTCGTTTATTATCCATTGTAGGGGGCGGCGCCCACGACGCCCCGTGGGCATGGTCTTCCATTCCGCATTGTAGGGGCGAGTCATGACGCGCCCTTCGGATATTGTACAGGGCGGGTCATGATTCTCCCTTACATATAAAACCGCCCCCGGAACGGTTGTTCCGGGGGCGTTGTACATGAAATTATTCAGCAACGTAGGGCAGCAGGGCGATCTGACGGGCACGCTTAATAGCGGTGGTCAGGTCACGCTGATGGGCCGCACAGGTGCCGGTGGTACGGCGGGGCAGGATCTTGCCACGCTCGGACAGGTAACGGCGGATCTTGGCGGTGTCCTTGTAATCGATGCTGGTAACCTTGTCCACGCAGAAAGCGCATACCTTCTTGCGCTTGCGGGGACGAACACGCTGTTCGTTAGCCATGGTATTACCTCCTTGTTAGAGTAGAAAAGTTCAAATTAGAAAGGAAGCTGGGCATCATCGTCATCCAGCATCGCAAAATCCGATGCGGGTGCGGAAGCCGGAGCGGAGTAGCTGCCGTAGCTGGGCGCTGCGGGGGCGGCGTAGCTGCTGCCGTAAGCGGCACCGCTGTTGTCGCCGTCGCGCTTGCTGTCGCCAAAGTAGACATTGTCTGCAATGACCTCAGCGGTGCGGCGCTTGTCCCCGTCCTTGTCGGTCCAACTGCGGATCTGCAGCCGGCCGGACACCACTGCCATACGGCCCTTGGTGAAGTACTTGGAGACAAATTCTCCTGTCTGCCGCCAGGCAACACAGTCGATGAAGTCAGTTTCCTTTTCGCCGTTC
>JAZNIG010000106.1:0-5944 GCA_045577355.1 Faecousia sp.
GCCGTGCTTTCTTCATCATAGAACTGGGTATTCTGCTGGAACACTTCGGTGGCTTCTTTGCCGCTCTTCTCGGCGATCATTTCAAAAGCGCTGTAGCACACCTGCTGCGCTACGCCGCGCTTGCCATCCAGCATGATCTGGTTGATCAGCTTGGTGACGACAACCGTCCCGTATACGGGATCGGGGAGCACTTCACGCTTGGGGATAAATCCACGACGGGGCATCTTGTTTCCTCCTTGATTAGCGGTCCTGTCTTTGCTGGCGGCAGCATGTCAGCATCATGCCGTTCTTGAATCAGTACAGACCCTCAGGCAGCGTTCCGTAACCCGCGCCTGCCGTTCCAAGCAGGTGGGATGCAAAGACGCAAAGGGGATTTGCAGCAGCTTGACAGAAAGGAACCCCTTACAGTAATGAATTACTTCTTGGGGCGTTTCGCGCCATAGAGCGAACGGCCCTGGGCACGCTTGGCGACGCCCGCCGTATCCAAAGCGCCACGGATGATGTGATAGCGCACACCGGGCAGGTCACGTACGCGGCCACCGCGGATCAGCACAACACTATGCTCCTGCAGATTGTGACCAATGCCGGGGATGTAGCAAGTACCCTCGATCTGATTGGTCAGGCGGATTCTCGCAATTTTACGCAGAGCGGAGTTCGGCTTCTTGGGGCTGGTGGTACGAACAGCAGTACATACGCCACGCTTCTGGGGGGAGGGCAAAGTGGTAGCCTTATTCTCCAGAGTGTTCAGACCCTTCTGCAGCGCAGGGGCAGTGGACTTGTAGGTAACCTGCTTACGGCCATTTCTGACAAGCTGATTAAAAGTAGGCATTGTTTTTCTCCTTTCCTTTGTTCTCGCCTTTCGGCGGATCTATATTCTACGGGAGACCCGATAGAATCTAATGCATTGCGGCTGCTGCCGCGGCACCGACCTCTATTCCACAGGCGTGGCCCAGGTCCGTCATGGACCGCACCCATGCATAGTCGACGCAGTTCCGTTTGCAGAGCGCTTCCAGCGGCTCTGTGATCGCGGGATCGGCATTTTGAGCAAGATAAACCCGAAAAACGGATCCGGAATTTAGCGCTTTTCGGAGCTGTTTCGCTCCTACAACTACCTTACGGCGGCCAATTTCCGCCCGAATCCGTTCCATTGCCATACTCCCGTCATTATGAATGTCCATACGAGTTACTATTATAAACAATAATTTGAAAAAGTCAACAAAAATGTCATAATTTTTTCGCATTTTCAGTCTCTGTCCCCTGCCCTGCTTCCCATCCCATCATTGGCAACCGCCTAGTGTCAAAAGACACAGGGCGGCCGCATAATCTGCCCTGCTTGAGCGCTGCCTACTATCTTTTGCAAGCCTCTTTTCCCTGGAGAATCATCTTCCATCCAGGACACCTATTTCATACCAATAGCGGTCTAACTTGTTCATACTCATTGCGTGAAACCATTTCCCTACAGAGATCCGTGATGTAATCGGTCTTTCCGAGTAAAGCAAACCATAATACTTGGTTTCATTTTTCCAAAATATAATCATGTTTTCCTCGATCCACCCCTCCGCTAACTGCTTACTCTGCATAGCAGAAACCTGCTGATCCAGAAAGTCAACAGGAACCACCTTCCGTTCACTCAACGCACTGTCTGAAAACCATAATACTAGTTTGCTATCGGAAAAACGAAATCCTACTCTGCCTGAATACATATTTTCTGTATAATATGAACGAAGAAAAGTTGAAACAGCCACAAAATCATCTTTACATTCCGCAAAATCCTTAAAATGTGCAGGCGGGTTTCTAAATGCTATCTGCAAAAGCTGACCCAAATTACCGAACAGCAGCAAGCATAAAAGAACAACTATAAAAATTACAACTACAGCTTTTATTGCTCGTCCCACCATATTATCCCTCCAATCAAATCAGCGCGACAAAGGCATTATCTTTTATACCCAGAACAATATGAATAACACAACTACAGAACAAACACAAAATCCATATGATTGGCATAATCATCAGCGCATCACTATTTACAAGGAACACCAGGATCACAAACATATAAAAAGGATATTTGATAGAATGGAAAAAATAAGCGCAACCTTCTCTAAAACTTTAATTTTAGTTATTGAAGCAGCTAAAACAGTGCGCAAGGAAAATGACAAAAGCGCTGAATTAACGATTCCTGCAACTGCAATAATGCTAAAAACAGTATATACTCCTTTAGTCATATACAACTCCAGTGGCTCCATCTGCGGATTTTTATATGTAACTCTTCCTATTATGCTGATTCCAAAAACAGCAACCCACAGAAGTATGTGTATCACCAACGCAATTTTTATTGCTTTCCTTATTTTCAAATTGGAATCCTCCTTTAGCTGCATCGTTGTTTTTAAAATCTGTCAACCGCAAGGCTTGGCTATCCGTTTCTATTTTAATTTTAAAATATCAACCCCAGATTTACAAGATGTCAATCTTCACAATATTGTTATTCGATAATTTTTATCATTTACAAATATATATTTATTGCAAACTCCTTCGCAACACCGATCCTCTGTTTTATAACGAAAGCGCCATAGAAACCGGAATGGGCAGTTATAATATTTAATATGCTCCTCAGGGATAATTGTAGAGGCGGTGCCCTCGACAATTGATAATAAACGAACCGAAAAGCCTGAAACACTGTGCCTACCTGCCGCTAATGCGCAGGAGGGGTATATAAGGGCGGCCAATGGCCGCCCGCGGGCGACTAATAGTCGCCCCTACAGTATGCGTTCCATAAGGTTGCGTTAGATCGCCACACCAGATAAGCGGGCCGATTCACAATGACAACGAAACGAACGGGGGGTCGAGGGCGCCGCCCCCTACACGTCATAATCGCAAAAAGAAAAGAACACGCTGCCAAAAAAGCAACGTGTCCTTCATCATTTAGTTCATCTTGCTTTCAACGATTTCCTCGGAAACTCTCAGCTCGGGAGCTGTGCCGGGCTGGAAGTCCCGGTATGCCATCAGGCCGGAACCTGCGGGGATCAGCTTACCGATGATCACGTTCTCCTTCAGACCAACCAGATGGTCCACCTTGCACTTGATCGCGGCATCAGTCAGGACCTTGGTAGTCTCCTGGAAGGATGCGGCGGACAGGAAAGAATCGGTGGCCAGAGAGGCCTTGGTGATACCCATCAGCACAGCGGAAGCAACCGGCAGCTTCAGGTCCTCCTCACCCGCATCGATCCGGGCCTGCACCGCAGCCAGGGCATCCTCATAGACGAAGGAGTCTACAACCGTGCCTACCAACAGTGTGCTGTCGCCGGGCTCTTCAATGCGCACCTTGCGCATCATCTGACGAATAATGACCTCAATATGCTTATCGTTGATCTCAACGCCCTGCTGCCGGTACACAGCCTGAACAGACTGGACCAGGTAATCCTGCACAGCTTCTACGCCGGAAATCCGCAGCACATCCTGGGGATACAGCGCACCGTCGGTGATGGGCTCACCCTTCTGGACGGTCTTGCCATGGGACACCTTCAAGCCCACAGAGTAAGGCACCTGATAAACCTTGACCTCTCCATCCTCCGCAGTAACCGTAATGCTGCGCAGGGCGGTGCGGTGGGTATCATCGATGGAAACTACACCGGTAATCTCAGAGATCTGGGCCATCTTCTTGGGACGGCGGGCCTCAAACAGCTCTTCAACTCTGGGCAGGCCTTGGGTGATATCGTCACCCGCAACGCCACCAGAGTGGAAGGTACGCATGGTCAGCTGGGTACCAGGCTCACCAATGGACTGGGCGGCAATGATACCGACCGCCTCGCCCAGGTCCACCTCCTTGGAGGTAGCCAGGTTCATGCCGTAGCAGCGGGCGCAAACGCCGCTGCGGGCACGGCAGCCCAGAATGGTGCGGATATAGATCTGGTTAATGCCAGCCTTTTCAAACTTAGCCGCCTCCTCAGGCATCATCATGACATCCTTGGAGTGCAGCAACTCACCGCTCACAGGATCCAGTACATCATTTACGGGATAACGGCCCCGGAGCCGGTTGCCAAAGGTATCGATCACATCGCCGTTCTTGTCATAGACAGCGCCGACCCAAATACCGTTCTTGGTACCGCACTCATGCTCACGGATAATGACCTCCTGAGAAACGTCCACCATTCGGCGGGTCAGGTAACCGGAGTCCGCAGTACGCAGAGCGGTATCGGTCATGCCTTTACGGGCACCTCTACTGGAAATAAAGTACTCCAGAACAGACAAGCCTTCACGGAAATTGGCCTTAACCGGAATCTCAATGGTACGGCCTGCAGTATCGGCCATCAGGCCACGCATGCCGGCCAGCTGACGAATCTGAGCCATAGAGCCACGGGCACCGGAGTCAGCCATCATATAGATGGGGTTGAACTCGTCCAGGTTACCCTGCAGCGCGCCGGTAACATCAGCAGTGGTCTTCTCCCACTGCTGAACCACCAGGCGGTAACGCTCCTCATTGGTGATAAAGCCCTTGCGGTAGAAGTTCTCGATCTCCACCACCTTAGCCTCGGCATCCTTGACCAGCTGATACTTGATTTCAGGCACAACCATATCCGCAATAGACACAGAGATCGCGCCCTTGGTGGAATACTTGTAGCCCAGAGCCTTGATCCGGTCCAGCATTTCCGTTGCCACGGTGAAGCCATGCTTGCGGATACACTTATCAATGATCTTACCCAGCTGCTTCTTATCCACCAGGAATGCAACTTCCAGATCAAAGGCATGGGCAGGATCACTGCGGTCCACAAAGCCCAGATCCTGAGGAATCGGCTCATTATAGATCAGACGGCCAACGGTGGCATCGATAATCTGGGTGCGAACTTCGCCGTCGATCTCCTTGCTGTAGCGCACACGGATGGGGGCATGCAAGCCCACATCTCCGTCCGCATAAGCGGCGATCGCCTCTTCCACACTGGAATAGTTCAGCGCAGGACGGAAAGCAGCGAGAGCCGTACCCTCAGCCTTGGCCTTCTTGTTGGCTGCCACGAATTCGTCCGCATCCACGATCTGGCCCGCAGGCAAGCCGGTATCGCCGGCATCGGTCACGAATACTGTTTCAGCACCCTTCTCAGCCTTGCCCAGACGGGTGTAGGTCAGGTAGTAAGCGCCCAGGATCATATCCTGCGTAGGCACAGTAACAGGCTTGCCGTCCTGAGGACGGAGCAAGTTATTGGCAGAAAGCATCAACATTCTAGCTTCCGCCTGCGCCTCTGCGGACAGGGGCACATGGATTGCCATCTGGTCACCATCAAAGTCGGCGTTGAACGCGGTACAGCACAGAGGGTGGAGCTTCAGTGCACGGCCCTCCACCAGAATGGGCTCAAATGCCTGGATACCCAGACGGTGCAGGGTCGGCGCACGGTTCAACATAACCGGGCGATCCTTGATGATCTCATCCAGTGCGTCCCAAACCTCGGTCTTGCCCTTATCAATCATCTTCTTAGCGGACTTGATATTATTGGCCAGCCCATCAGATACCAGCTTTTTCATTACGAAGGGCCGGAACAGCACAATAGCCATTTCCTTCGGCACGCCGCACTGATACAACTTCAGTTCAGGACCGACAACAATAACGGAACGGCCGGAGTAGTCAACACGCTTACCCAGCAGATTCTGGCGGAACCGGCCCTGCTTGCCCTTCAGCATATCAGACAGGGACTTCAGCGCCCGATTGTTGGCACCGGTGACGGCCCGGCCACGGCGGCCATTGTCAATCAGCGCATCCACAGCCTCCTGCAGCATGCGCTTCTCGTTGCGGATAATGATGTCGGGAGCACCCAGTTCCAGCAGGCGCTTCAGACGGTTGTTGCGGTTGATGACACGGCGATACAGATCGTTCAGGTCGGAGGTGGCAAAACGGCCGCCGTCCAACTGAATCATAGGACGGATATCCGGCGGAATAACCGGCAGCACGTCCATAATCATC
>JAZNIG010000107.1:0-24914 GCA_045577355.1 Faecousia sp.
TGATCGTGTTTCAGCAGGCTATGAAGTGACAGGCGGCTAAAGCCACTGGATGTGAAGAGGGACGGTCGCATCCAAATGCTTTTTTCGACGGACGTACCCTTTTTATCCTAACAGCACATCGGTAATCAGCATGACACAAAAACCCACCAAAAGGGCATAGGTGGCACCCCGCTCACTGCCGTGGGCGTGGGTCTCCGGGATCATTTCATCACTGATCACATAGAGCATGGTGCCGCCGGCGAAGGCCAGCGCAAAGGGCAGTATGGCAGTGGAGAGACTTACCGCAAAATACCCCAATAGGGTTCCCAGCACCTCTACCAAACCCGTGGCCGCAGCTGCCAGAAAGGTGCGTCTTGGCTTCATGCCTGCCGCCAGCATAGGCCCGATGATGACCATGCCCTCCGGAATGTTTTGCAGGGCGATGCCGCCGGCTACAGCCAGAGCTTCCCCGGTATTGCCGGCACCGAAGCCAACACCTGCGGCAATGCCCTCGGGCAGATTATGGATAGCGATCGCGGTAACAAACAACAAAACCTTGTTCAGCTTGGCACTGCCATCGGGGTGGGACTCCTGATCTGCACCGCTGAGCCTGTGCAGGTGAGGAACCAGTCTGTCGAACAGATTCAGGCAAAGCGCGCCGCAGAACACACCGGCTACCGTAATGATCAGGCCCGGTTTTCCGCCGTATTCCACAGAGGGCAGAATCAGGCCCACTACTGCCGCAGCCAGCATTACGCCTGCTGCAAAGGACAGCACGATATCGCTGAATTTATGAGAGATGTTTTTAAACAGAAAGCCCAAGACCGTACCAAGCACAGTGGCACCGCCTACGCCCAGGGCTGTCAATAAAACAAGCTGCATACAATACCTCCCAGTAGATTTTATGTTGTTTTTATATTATACTATATTTAAAACGCTTGTCAATATTAAGAGAATAAGAATCATTCTTATTGACAATATCAGTGCGCCCTGTTATAATTAACCAAGAAGCAATGAGAATAAGGAGAAAACCGCCTATGCTGAAAAAAGTAACGGATACCATTTTTTATGTGGGAGCCAATGACCATGATGTGGACCTGTTTGAGGGTCAGTACATTGTCCCCAATGGAATGTCTTATAATTCCTATGTAATTTTGGACGAAAGAATTGCAGTCATGGACACCATTGATGCAAGCAGGACCAGCCAGTGGCTGGAGAATGTGGCGGGCGCGTTAGGGGGCCGTAAGCCGGACTATCTGGTAGTTCAGCATATGGAACCGGATCATGCCGCATCCATCGAGGCGTTCGTAAACCGGTATCCGGATGTGACGGTAGTGGGAAATACAAAGACCTTTACTATGATCGGTCAGTTTTTTCCGAAACTTGTGATCCGTAATACCAAAACCGTTTCCAATTTTGAAACCCTGTCCTTGGGAAAGCACACATTGACCTTCGCGTTTGCGCCCATGATCCACTGGCCGGAGGTTATGATGACCTATGACAGCTATGACAAGGTGCTTTTCTCAGCGGATGGCTTCGGCAAATTTGGCGCGTTGGATGTACAGGAGGACTGGGACTGCGAAGCCCGGCGCTATTACATAGGTATCGTAGGCAAGTATGGCAAACAGGTGCAGAATATCCTGAAGGTTGCGGCGACCCTGGATATTCAGATCATCTGCCCCCTTCACGGTCCGGTGCTGACGGAAAACCTGGAGCATTATATCCGCCTGTACGATTTGTGGTCCAGCTATACCCCGGAGAGCGAGGGTGTTGTTATCTGCTATACCTCTGTCTATGGGCATACCAGAGAAGCAGTAGAGCTACTGGAGAAAGAACTGAAAATACGAGGTGTTCCGGCTGTAACGGTACATGATCTGGCCCGGTGTGATATGGCGGAGGCGGTGGAGGATGCATTCCGGTATGATAAGCTGGTTTTAGCTACTACTACCTATAATGCGGATGTATTCCCTTTCATGCGGACTTTTATTGATAAGCTGACCGAGCGCAATTTCCAGAATCGTACGGTTGCACTTATGGAAAACGGCACCTGGGCCCCCACGGCCATTCGGGTTATGAAGGAGAAACTGGCAAAATCCAAAAATTTGACCTTTGCCCAAAACGAAGTGACCATTCTGTCTGCGCTGACGGAAGAAACGGCCCGGAAGGTTCGGGATATGGCAGAAGAACTGGCTGCCTCCTATGCACCGGTCCAGGTGCAGGAGGATTTCATCGACCCTGCCGCACTGTTCCATATCGGATACGGCCTGTATGTGGTCACCTCCAAGGAAGGGGATAAAGACAATGGCCTGATTGTCAACACAGTAACTCAGGTCACAGATAAGCCAAACCGGATTGCAGTCACGGTCAATAAGCTGAACTACTCTTGTGAAATCATTGCAAAGACAGGGCTGTTGAATATTTCTACCCTGTCTCAGGACGCGCCTTTCAAGCTGTTTGAGCACTTTGGCTTCCAATCCGGCAAGGACACGGATAAGTTTGCGGATTTTGACCATACCCAGCGCTCATCCAATGGGCTGCTGTTTTTGGATAAGTATTCTAATGGGTATATCTCCTGCAAGGTGATCAATCAGGTGGATTTACAGACCCATGTGATGTTCCTCTGTGATGTAACCCAGTGCGTAGCCCTGTCCGATGGGGAGACCATGACCTATACCTATTATCAGAAAAATGTAAAGCCCAGGCCGGAGACGGAAAAGAAGGGCTATGTGTGCAAAATCTGCGGATATATCCACGAGGGAGACACCCTTCCTGAGGACATTATCTGCCCTCTGTGTAAACACGGTGCGGCTGATTTTGAACCGATCCAATAAAAAAGGGGCTGTAGCAAACAACCGTTTTGCTACAGCCCCTTTTTTTATTGTTAATGGGCGGCAGACAGGGGACGCAGAACACTGTATTTATTAAAGCGTGTGTCATGGACCTCTGTCAGGAATACCAGCCGGATGGCGGGATCAGCCAGCCCGGTCTGTTGGGCCGCATTTGCCACATTAGCTGCCTCCACGTTTTCCATATACAGGCGGCTGCGGCCCTCAGGTAATGCGAAGTCAGCACTTCCTACGAAGGAGACTGCAAAGCTGTCGGTGGCACAGCTGCTGACCAGTGTCTTGGCAGCGGTGGACAGGGCTTGCGCCTTGTCCTGGGTGTATACAATGCCGGTGGTTTCCGGGAAGTAGAAATCATAGAATACCACTTCGTCAAAGCCAAGGCTTTTTAACTCGTTTGTGATCTGTACCAGATAGGAAAGTGTGCCGCTGCTGGCCGGATTGAGCCAATAGCAGCCGTCCCCATCCATCCACAGGTAACCGCCTGCAGTGGGCAGACCGTCGGGCACATGATTTAGGCCGTACTGATAATCCCGCAGGGCGGGCAGCCGGGCAATGGTGTACATACCACTTTTGTCCAGGTATTCGATCAGCTGGTCCATGGCCTGGATATCGATGGAAGAATTGCGGGCATCCCCGACAGAGGAGGAGTAATAGAAGCGGCCATAGATGTTTTTCACATCCACCATCACCGCGGTCCCTGCGGGAAGGGCCTGAATTTGGGATTTGACTGCGGAAATATCCTTCTGCAGGGCAGAAATTTCCACATAATAGCCGCCCAATTGAGCCAGCTCGGTATTAACGGTGCCGGAATTATCATTGTAATTAATGGAGATGGTCTCGCCCGGTTCCGGCGGCTGTGCCAGCTCACCGGAGCCGATGTGCTCAGGCAGAGAAAAATCGATTTTGGCACCGTCCTGGGTGTAGATCACATACCGGCTCAGCCAGAGGATCCAACAGCCCCAAACCAGTATAGCCGCAAGCAGCAGAATCAGCAGTACTGCGCCTGTTTGCAGCAGTGTCCGCCGGGTACGATAGGGTAAGGTCATTGGCTTCTCCTTTTTGCGCATACACAGCGCCAATCTTCTTTTGCGCGGGTCTGTTCTACAGTCAGGCCGGCACCCTCCAGCGCAGCCAATACATCCTGCAGACGGCTGTCCAGAATACCGGAACAGATCAAAAGGCTGTTTTCCTGCAGGAAGTGCGGCAGCACCGGGGCCAGACTGATGATTACGTCTGCTACGATGTTTACCAGTACCAGATCATAACACCCGGATTTCAGAGACTGCATGAGCTGCTTGTCTCCAGTCACGTTGCCGGTCAGTGCGGTAAATTCCGGGGCAGCAAAGCCATTATAGGCCGCGTTTTGCCGGGCAATATCTTCTGCCTTGGGGTCAATATCCACACCAACGGCGGTTTTGGCACCCAGCCGCAAAGCGGCGATGGAAAGGATTCCGCTGCCGCTGCCCAGATCCAGGCAGCTTGAGCCGGGGCGGATCGTCTGTTCCATAACCTCCATGACCATTTGGGTGGAGGGATGGGCACCGGTGCCAAAGGTGAGGCCCGGATCCAGAATTACAGGCAAGCGGCCCTCCGCAGCCCCATCCGCGAGCCAATAGGGAAGCACTACGAGCCTCTCACCGATCTGCTGGGGTGGGTAATTCTTTTTCCAACTCTCTTCCCAGTTAGTATCCGCCAGGGGGGAGATATTCATATCCAATGTGCCCATGTGGGCAGAATGATGGGAACGCAGGTTGGCAAGCAGCTCTTTCAGTCGGGAAATTCCTTCCGTGTCATCTGCCTGCAGATACAGCTTGATCTGGGAAAGCCCCTGAAGCTGGTCCTGCAGGGCTTCGTCAATATAGTCCCAATAAGCCCGGTTCTGATCCAAAAAGCTTTCAAATTCTGCTTGATCCTCCAGCACCAGGTCTTCAAAGCCCCCGGCAGTCAGAGCGGCAGCCACATCCTCAATACCGGCGGATGCGGTGCTAATGGTGATTTCCAGCCAACTCATAGCGTTCTCCTTACATGGTTTGACCCTATTTTATCGCAAAGCGCCCCAAATGGCAACCACCCGCAAGAAAATTTTACAGATGCGGCAGAAATAATCAAAAGGGGATATTTGTGTTTTTGTGAAAATTTTTGCTGGGTGCTTCCTATTTTGGAAAAACTGATATATAATAAACAATACATAATACTTTGTAATGGATATCAGGCACCAATGGAAGCGATGACGGTTTGTACGGCCATTGGCAGTCAGGAGAAAAGATGATTCAAAATTTTGAACTGTTTCCTGGGATAGTGCTGCGGTGCTTTCCGGACGTACGATTTAAACAAGGCTGTCTGAGCGTTCAGTTTTTACGGCCTATGCGCAAGGAAGAAGCGGCGTGTAATGCGCTGATTCCTGCGGTGCTGCTGCGTGGATCAGAGAACACCCCTGACCTGCGGCATATCACCTTGCGGCTGGACGACCTGTACGGCGCTGCAGTGGGAACGCTGGTGCGGCGGGTGGGTGATTATCAGACCACAGGCCTTTATTGCAGCTTTATGGAGGATCGGTTCACATTCCCGGGAGACCGGGTGCTGGGACCCATGATCGAATTTCTGGGAGAACTGCTGTTTCGCCCTGTGCTGGAACAGGGTGTATTCCGGGAGGATTACGTGGAAAGCGAAAAGCGGAATCTGATCCTGACTATGGAAGCCCAACTGAACGACAAGCGGGTGTATGCCAACAGTCAGCTCATTCGGAAAATGTGTTTCCGAGATACCTTTGGCATCCCCCGGCTGGGAGAGCCGGAGCAGGTGGAGGCGATCACAGCCCAAAGCGCCTATGCGCACTATCTGCGGATCTTAGAGGAAAGTCCCATAGAGCTGTTTTATGTGGGCGCAGCCCAGCCGGAAACGTTAGCGGCGCAGCTAAAGCCCCTCTTCCAAAAGTTTAGCAGAAATTATGTTAACCTACCGCCCCAAACAGACTTTCTGGATCCCCCCGGCGGGACCCATACGGAGAAAATGGATGTGACCCAGGGTAAGCTGTGTATGGGATTTGTAAGTCCCATCACCTTGCGCCATGACAGCTTTGCGGCGATGCAGGTGTGCAATATGCTCTTTGGGGGCGGCATGACCAGTAAGCTGTTCCTGCAGATTCGGGAGAAGCAATCCCTGTGCTATGACATTGGTTCCGGTTACCATGGCAGTAAGGGCATTGTTACAGTGTCGGCAGGTATTGATTTTGATAAAGAGGGCCCGGTGAAGGAGCAGGTTTTAGAGCTTCTGGAACAGTGCGCCAACGGGGATTTTACGGAAGATGCGCTAAATGCGGCCAAGCAGGCCCTAATCAGCCAACTGCAGGGAACCCACGATTCCCCCGGATCCATCGAAAACTACTATGTGTCCGGCCTGCTTAGCGGCCTGAACAGAACGCCGGAGCAGTATATATGTGCAGTGGAGGCGGTGACGGCGGAACAGGTGGCGGAAGCAGCCCGGTCGCTGAAGCTGCATACGGTCTATTTTCTGAAGGGGGTGCGGTGATGGAAACACGTCGATACCCCGAATTGGGAGAAGAAGTGGTATGGGAAACCCTCTCCAACGGTTTGACCGTGGCGGTAGTGCCCAGACCGGGTTTTACCCGGAAGCTGTGTTATCTGGCAACGGACTTTGGCTCCATTCACACCGCCTTCACCTTGGACGGACAGGCTTATACGGTTCCTGCCGGCGTTGCCCACTATTTGGAGCATAAGCTTTTCGACATGCCGGGCCGGGACGTGACCGGGGAATTTGCGGCATGGGGAGCGGTGCCCAATGCGTTTACCAGCTACGATATGACTGCCTACCATTTTTCCTGCACAGAGCATTTTGATGAATGTCTGACGTTGCTGCTGGAATATGTTTCCACACCCTATTTTACCGGGGAGAGCGTGCAGAAGGAGCAGGGGATCATTGGTCAGGAAATTTATATGAACCAGGACAACCCGGATACCAGGATCTTTGAGCAGCTGATGCAGGCTATGTATTGGCAGCATCCTGCCCGAGAGCCAATTTTGGGAACCCGGGAGAGCATTGCTCAAATCACTCCGGAAACCTTGCACCTGTGCCATAGGGCTTTTTACAGGCCCGATAATATGCTGCTGTGTGTGGTGGGGGATGTGGATCCGGAGCGGGTTAAGCAAATCGCTTTGACCCAGCTTCCATCTGTCCCCGATACCGAAGTAGCTGCTGTCAGGTGCTGGCAGGAGGAGATGACTTGCCCGGCGGCTTTTGTGAGCCGGCGCATGGAAGTGGCTATGCCCATGTTTCAGCTAGGCTTTAAGTGCAAGCCATCAGGCCGGGGACGGGATGCGGTGCGCCAGGAGATCGTCGGTGATCTGGCGGCGGAAGCCCTGTTCGGAGAATCTTCAGAGCTGTATCTGCGGCTTTATGAGCAGGGCTTGATCGACAGCTCCTTTGGGGGCGGCTTTGAAACCGTGGAGGGCTTGGCAATGCTCACAGCTTCCGGTGACAGCGATCATCCGGAACTGGTCCGTGACGCAATTTTGGAGGAAGCCTGCAGGTTGATTCAGCGGGGAATCGGAGAAAAGGCCCTTTTGCGGATGAAGCGCAGTGCCCTGGGCCGCAGGATTCGGGGGCTGGACAGCTTTGATTCTGTTTGCTTCCGTATTTGTGCCTATTATTTTTCAGGTTTTGATTATTTTGACCTCCCCCCTGTATACCGGGAGGTGACGGAGGCCCAGATCCTGGAGTTCCTGCGGGAGACTGTTACGGCAGAACGGATGAGCTTATCCGTCATATACCCCAATGAGGAGGATGAAGCATGAAATATACCACCATCTCTTTTCCGGGGCTGGGGCTGGAGTTAAATCCGGGAAGAACCATAAGCCTGGGCCCACTGAACATTCATTATTATGGCATTATCATTGCTGCGGGCTTGCTGCTGGCTGTGATCTATGGCCTGCACAGAAGCAAGCAGTTTGGGCTGAAGCAGGATGATATTTTAGATGGTGTACTGGGGATTGTACCGTTTGCAATCATCTGCGCCCGGGCTTATTACTGCATTTTCTCCTGGAATGAATATACGGACAATCCCATAGAGGTGCTGTATATCTGGAAAGGTGGCCTGGCTATTTACGGCGGTGTGATCGGTGCGGCCATTGGTGTGGTGATATTCTGTAAAATCAAGCATATCAGTCTGGGGGCAACGCTGGATTTGGTAGCGCTGGGTTTTCTGATCGGACAGGCGATCGGGCGCTGGGGCAATTTCTTCAACCGGGAGGCCTTTGGCGTGGCAACGGATTCCTTTTTACAAATGGGTCTGTACAATACCCTGACCGGAGGGTTTGAGTATTACCATCCCACGTTTTTATATGAATCCTTGTGGAATGGAATAGGTTTTGCGATTCTGCATTTTATGTCCAAAAAGCGCCAGTATGACGGCCAGATCGCACTGGGCTATGTGGCCTGGTACGGTGCCGGCAGGGCGATGATCGAGGGATTGCGGACAGACAGCCTGTACTGGGGCACTTTCCGGGTCAGCCAGGTGCTGGCACTGGTGAGCTGTATTGCAGCCGCGGCAATTCTGGTATGGCAGGCCAGCCGACCCCATGACAGTCAGCGGCTGTTTGTAAACCGAATTGCAGCAACCGAGGCCCAGGAAGTGCCAGAGGAAAGCGAACCGGATACACGGAACGAATCAGAAGAAGATAGCTAAAAAAACCATATACCATTTGCTGGATTTTTGACGCGAATTATTAAAAATCGTTTTTAGAAGCTGTCAGAAATCGAACAATATTAGAAAGGAAACGTAATATGAATAAAAAAGGAATTGCGGTAGCAGGTAATATGATTGTGGACCTGTTGTACCCTGTTATGGGCTTTGCCAAGCCCGGGGAGTTATCCAATATCTGCGGAGATGTGTCCCGTTCCACCGGCGGTGTTGTATGCAACAATATTATGGACCTGGCCAGCCTGGATCCGGAGGTGCCCCTGGTGGCTCTGGGCCGGGTGGGCGATGACGCGGAAGGCGCTTATGTGATGAAAAAGCTGCGGGCCTTCAAAAATATTGACCTGCAGCATGTAAAGGTGGGCGGTACGACGGCCTTCTCTCTGGTGTTAGCCGATGAGATCACCAAGCAGCGTACCTTTTATGAATGTTCCGGGGTGAATGGGAGCTTTTGCGAAGAGGATATTCCCTGGGACAAGCTGAATGTGGATATGTTGCACATTGGCTATATACTGCTGTTGGATGCATTGGACCAGGAGGACAGCCAGTACGGCACCAAAATGGCAAAGCTGCTGCACACCGCCCAGAAGCACGGCATCAAGACCTCCATCGACGTGGTCAGCGAGACCGGTGAGCGGTTCCGTAAGCTGGTCTGCCCCGCCCTGCGTTATACGGATTACTGCGTGATCAACGAGGTGGAAGCCAGTGCTACCACCGGTATTGCGCTGCGTGGGGAGGACGGCACCTTGCTGAAGGAAAACTTCCCCGCAGCCCTGCGGAAGCTGAAGGAAATGGGTGTTTCAACCTGGGCGGTCATCCATTGCCCGGAGGTTGGTATGGGACTGGATGAGAACGATAACCTGGTGGAGGTGCCCAGCCTGAAGCTGCCAAAGGGGTGGATCGCCGGCACTGTAGGCGCGGGTGATGCCTTCTGTTCCGGTGTTACATATGCTGCATGGAAGGGTGAGGACCTGAAGTCTGCCATTGAGCTGGGTACTGCCAGCGCGGTCTGTTCCCTGTCTCAGCCCGGCTCTACAGAGGGCATGCGGACAGAGGCCGAGGCAAGGGCGCTGTACGATTCCATGCGGTAAGAGGAATACATGAAATTGGTGCGCTGCATACCATGCAGCGCACCAATTTTCGCACCTACGAAACAGTAAATTTGTATTTATCGGGCTGTTTAGCACGGCAATTGTAGGGCGGGGCCTTGGTCCCGCCGCGCATTTAACGCGGTGTTCGGCGGGAGCAAGCCCCCGCCCTACGCTATCAACAAACAAAGCGACAAACTGAAATTTGACTTTTCCGGCAGCTGGGATCAGCGGCTCAATGCGGCGGCATCCAGGCAGATGGATTGCCGGTGCAGCTTTTCCCATTGAAATTCACCGATCAGCTCTGTGGCGGATATAGCTTCCAGAGTGGGGATCAGGCCGGAGGCGTGAGCCAGCACGCCCAGGATCCGTTCCGGGGTAGAATGCTCCCGCAGATAGCCCAGATCCAGATCCCGGTCCCGTTTGCTCAGACGGCGGCCGTCTGGGGCTACAAGCAGCGGCACATGGCCGTAGACCGGATGGGGGAAGCCGAACAACTCTTGCAGGTACATCTGCCTGGGTGCGGAGCTGAGCAGGTCTGTACCCCGTACTACCTCCGTAATGCCGGACAGTGCGTCGTCTACCGTGACGGCAAGCTGATATACAAACAGTCCGTCAGCCCGGCGTACCACAAAATCGCCGCAGTCTGTGGCTAAATTCTCCCGGTAGGTACCCTGAAGCAGATCCTGTACGATCCACTCCCGGTCCGGGACCCGGACCCGCCAGGCAGGTGCTTTGTTAAAGGCAGCTTGTTGGTGTTCGGTCAGATTCCGGCAGGTTCCGGGATAGACATAAGTACCGTCAGACAAATGGGGCGCATGCGCGCTGTGAAGCTGGCTGCGGGTACAATAGCAGGGGTACAACAGCTTCTGCACACGCAGTTTGTCAAAGTATTCCTGATAGATGGCGCTGCGCTGGTTCTGGGGCTGGGATTCTGTATCCCAGTGAAGGCCCAGCCACAAAAGATCTTCCCGCAGAATCCGGGCATATTCCCCGCTGGTACGCGGCGTATCCAGATCCTCCATCCGCAGGACCAGTGTACCGTCTCGGCTGCGTACGGACAGCCAGGCAATCATCGCGGCAAACACATTTCCCAAGTGCATCCGCCCGGAGGGAGTCGGGGCAAAGCGGCCTACAGGCGCGGTCTGTACAGGCATTACAGGACCCCCCAATAGCGTACCAGCCAGCAGATCGCCACCCCCGCGATGCATAGGGTCAGAACCACCGCCAGAATGATTAAGCTGCGGATACCTTTTTCCGGGGTTAGGAGCTCCCGGCTGTAGATTTCCGGGTTCTGGTCGGTCCTGTCGGAATTGTAGGCCTTATAACCGCTGGCGTAGTTGCGTAGATTCTTCCCGTATGCATTGGAATGATTTTGGTAGATAACCCTGCCATCAGCAGGGCGTGTATCGTCTAACAGCGCATCCAGATCCTGTTCTTCCGGAATGGGTGCTTCTTCCCCGGAAAGAAGCGCCGCCTCCAGCCGCTGTAATTCTTTCTGCGTATCACGAAACATGAAAATACCCCCGTAGGTGATCTGAAATGAAAAGTTAGCTGTTGGAAATTGACGGTGCCCAATGGATAATAGAGGGACAAACAACAATTTGCATTTATTTTACAGCACATTCCGGTTCCTGTAAAGGATTTTCCGCTTCGGGGGTTGTGAAATGGCAGATGATGGTGTAGAATAAAGAACATGATACTTGGAAGGAGAGGCAGTATGGCTTTGGATCCGGAGAAAATCAGAAGACAGCGGCAGGCACGGGCCCAGCAACGGGCGAAGCAGGCTGCCCAAAGGCGCAGGACGCTGATCGGTCTGGCGGCCGCAGCTGTGATTTTGATTGCCTGTGCAGCACTGATATTTACACTCAGCCGAAATCAGAATCTTCAAAATACAGACACCCAACCGGGTCAGACGACCGGAAGTGTGCAGGATACAACCACCCAAACCACGGTGCAGGAGCCTACCACCACGATCCATTTTGTGGCGGGGGGAGATTTGAATATTACCGACGGTGTGGTGGCCTCCGGCGGCAGCGGATATGACTATACACAGGCTTTCATGGATGTAGCCCATTTGCTGGCAGACGGGGATCTAACAGCCTTGAATTTTGAAGGCAACCTATGCGGCGCACCCTATGGGGCAGACTCAGCACCGGCCTCTCTGGCCCAAGCCCTGGATCGGGCGGGGGTGGATCTGGTGCAGCTTGCCAACTCCTATTCCATCAGCCGCGGCCTGTCAGGCCTTTCCGATACCGTCAATAGCATCCGTGCAGCAGGTATGGAGCCGGTGGGGGTGTTTGCCAATCAGGAGGAAGCCCGGAAAAGTAAGGGCTATACGATATGTGATATAAACGGCATTAAGGTAGGCGTTGTTGCGTTTACTAAGGGTATGGACGGATTGGCTCTGCCGGCAGATGGCGTGGGCTGTGTGAATGTGTTATACACCGATTATGACAGCGTGTACCAGACCGTAGACACCAAAGGGATCTCCGCTGTGCTGGACGCACTGAATCAGGAAGCCCCGGATGTGACGGTTGCGCTGCTCCACTGGGGAAGTGAATACAATGATACCATCAGCACCAGCCAGAAGAAGATCGTATCTCTGATGCAGCAAAAGGGTGTGGACGCAATTGTGGGGACGCACTCCCATTATGTTCAGAAGATGGATTACGATCCGGATGCGGGCACCTTTGTAGCCTATTCCCTGGGCGATTTCTTTGGTGATGCACCCCGGGCCGGAACGGAGTATTCTGTAATATTGGACTTGGAAATCACCAAGGATAATGTAACTGGGCAGACGAAAATTACCGGCTATAGCTACACACCTATTTTTACTGTGACCCAGGATGGCGTGCCTGCACGGGTGGTGCGCATCCAACAAGCTATGGCTGCTTATGATGCGGGATATATTGATAGCGTGTCCAAGGAGGTTTACGATGCCATGGCCTATGCCCTGACGCGCATTGAAGCCAGAGTGGCAGGAGAATAAGATTGAATGTCACAGGAGACGCTATGAGTAAAAAAAGAAAAAAATGGACAAAATTCCGACATAAAGCAATTACAGAATTGGCCCGGCTGGTGTTGTCGCCCTATATTAAATGGAAATACGGGGTGCAGGTGGAGCCCTTTCGGCAGCAAGGGAATCGGCCCTATCTGGTCCTTTTGAACCATCAGACGGCGTTTGACCAGTTTTTTGTGGGAATGTCTTTTCAGGGGCCGGTCTATTATGTTGCTACGGAGGATATTTTCTCTCTAGGCTGGGTATCTGGCCTGATCCGCTGGGCGGTGGCACCGATTCCCATTAAAAAGCAGGTTACCGATGCCCAGGCGGTTAAGAACTGCATCCGGGTGGCAAGAGAAGGCGGAACCATCGCCATTGCCCCGGAGGGAAATCGTACATATCATGGAAGGACTGTATCCATCAATCCGACCATTGCAGGGCTGGCAAAAAAATTGAAAATGCCCATTGCGTTGTACCGCATTGAGGGCGGCTATGGCGTTCAGCCCCGGTGGAGCGATGGGATCCGAAAGGGGAAAATGCGGGCAGGTGTCAGTCAGGTGATTGAGCCACAGGAATATGAAAAGCTAACGAATGAAGAGCTGCTCGCCAGAATCCGAGAGGGACTGGACGTGAACGAGGCTGTGGTTAGCGGTGTGTTTCGTCACAAGGCGCTGGCTCAGTATTTGGAACGGGTCATCTACGTGTGTCCTGATTGCGGTTTATCTGTGTTTGAAAGTCATGGCGATCTGGTGCAGTGCAAAAAATGCGGTAAGCAGGTCCGCTATCTGCCAACCAGAGAGCTGGAGGGTGTGAACAGGCCGTCCCCCTTCCGTTTTGTAGCCGATTGGTATGACTATCAGCGTGATTATGTAAACCGATTGGATATAGGGGCATATAGGCAAACACCTATGTATCAGGAGACAGCCCGCGTGTTTGAGGTAATTCTGCAACGCCGAAAAAGTGTGCTGTTTTCCCATGCTTGCATCAGCCTGTATGGGGATCGAATTGCCATAGACGAACAGATCCTGCCTTTTGAAGAGATCTATGCTATGGCAGTCCTGGGCCGTAATAAGCTGAATATTTACCACAATGAAAGAATTTATCAGCTTAAAGGCAGTCCCCGGTTCAATGCGCTTAAATATGTGAATATTTATTACCGTCATAAAAATACAAGCAGAGGAGAAGTAAATGGGGAATTTTTGGGAATATAGTGTGTGGGGGTTTTTTAACCTGCTTGCAGTCTTGCTGTTAAGTTTACTGGCTGCGAATGTACTGAAAAAAACCATCCCCTTTTTGCAGGCATCCCTGATTCCCACTTCTGTACTGGGCGGCGGTATCTTGGTGCTGACAGCGGGCATTTATAAGGTTATTGCCGGGGAAGTGATGTTCGATACTGCCTTTTTCGGTGGGAATGGTACTGCAAATTTGGAGCTGATCACCTATCATACGCTGGCACTTGGGTTTATCGCCTCTGCGTTCAAGACCGCTGAGGGCAAGTTGACAAGAAAGCGTACCAGAGAGATTTTTGACACCGGTGTGACAACAGTTGCTACTTATCTGATGCAGGCGATTCTGGGATTTGCCATCTCCATGATCGCCGCATTGGTGATCGATGGCTTTTTTCAGGCAGCGGGTGTGCTGCTGCCCTTTGGCTATGGCCAGGGAACCGGTCAAGCGCTGAACTATGGCAATATCTATGAGACGGAGTATGGCTTTGAAGGCGGTAAGAGTTTTGGTCTGACCATTGCTGCCCTGGGCTTTCTCAGTGCAAGCATCGGCGGTGTGATCCACCTGAATATTCTGAAAAAGAAAAACAGGATCAAACCTCAAGACCATCAGGAAGGGGAGCTCAGATCCGAACAGATTCAATCGGACAATGAGATTCCTATGCAGGAGAGCATTGACAAGCTCACAGTCCAGATCGCCCTGATTGCGGTGGCATACTTGCTGGCCTATTTGCTCATGTATCTGTTGGGGATGCTGCTGCCCGGCATGAGGTCTGTAATTTATGGCTTTAACTTTCTGCTGGGTGTGGTGGCCGCTACCCTGGTGAAGCTGACTATGAACCTGTTGAAGAAGAAGGGCTTAATTAAAAAGGAGTACACCAATAACTTCCTGATGACACGGGCCAGCAACTTTTTCTTTGACATCATGGTAGTAGCGGGAATTGCGGCCATCCGGCTGGGTGTACTGCAAAACTATTGGGGAATCATCCTGATTATGGGCCTGCTGGGCTTGATAGCAACCTACGGGTATAATTACTTTGTGGCAAAAACACTGTTTCCTGCATATGCCCAGGAGCAATTTTTGGCTATGTACGGTATGCTGACTGGCACGGCCAGCACAGGGATCATCCTGCTGCGGGAGATTGACGGAGATTTTAAAAGCCCCGCGGCGGATAATATGGTCTATCAGACCCTTCCGGCCATTGTATTTGGCTTTCCCATGATGCTACTGGCAACGCTGGCACCGGAAAAACCGGCACTGACGATGATGATTTTGGTGCTGTTTTTCTGCGGCATGAATATCCTGCTGTTTCGCAGCAAGCTATTTGGTAAAAAGGTAAAAAAATGAGGCACTTTTATGGCGATGTTTTCTGATGTGCTGCTGACGGTGGATTTTGACCGGACGCTGACAGCACCGGATTCCTCTATTCCGGAAAGGAATCTGGAAGCGATCCGTTGGTTTACGGAAAACGGCGGCGTGTTTACTATCAACACCGGCAGAAGCACCAATACGTTTTGTAAGTATCTGAATACCATTCCAGTCAATGCGCCGTTCTTGCTGTATAACGGCAGTGCGGCTTATGAAAATGGAAGGCTTACCCAATGCCGCCCCATTGATCTGGATCTGTGGACCACCATAGACCGGATGCGGGCTTTGTTCCCGGATCTGAATTTGGAAATTCAGGGGGCGCAAACCCACTACCTGGTGGATGAGACACCGGAGTATGCGGCTTTTTATGACAGCCTGGGCTGGGGACACAGTCCCGCCGAACGGGATGCGGATATGGGACCGTTTCTGAAGTTTTCACTGTTTGGAAAGACCACGCAGCCTAATGTGGGACATCTGTTTTATGGCACCCGGGAGGAGTTGGCCCGTTTTGATGAGGCTGAGGAGATTATCCGCACGTTGTATGGAGACAAGGTAGAGGTGTTCCGGGCTGCACCCCGAATCATTGATGTTCACGCCAAAGGCGTCAGCAAGCTCCGGGCCGCGAGGGAACTGCAGGCCTGGCTGGGAAGAAAGCTGCTGGTGTGTGTGGGAGACGCGGAGAATGACCTGACTATGCTGGAGGGTGCTGACTTTGCCTTTTGTCCTGCAGATGGTGTGGTAGCAGACCGCTTCCCTAATGTGTGTTCCTGCGGGGAAGGGGCAGTAGCAGATGTGATTTACAAAAAAATCCCGGAAATTCTGGGATCAAGCCTTGACATTGGGAAATAATTATGCTAGAATCTTCTAGCTGAATCAATCAGGAGATCGAGGATTTGCGGGTGTAGTTCAATGGTAGAACACCAGCCTTCCAAGCTGGATACGCGGGTCCGATTCCCGTCACCCGCTCCATTCCAAATGCGCCAGTAGCTCAGTTGGATAGAGCAACTGCCTTCTAAGCAGTAGGTCAGGGGTTCGAGTCCCTTCTGGCGTGCCACTTTCACTCGTAAGTTCCGATGGACTTGAATGATAAAATGCAACACGGATGAGTGTTGCCGGCGACGGCTGACGGAGCCGAACCTTGATTAAACGCGTCCTTCTGGTGTGCCATAGCATAACAGAATATGGTGGGTATAGTTCAATTGGCAGAGCACCGGATTGTGGTTCCGGGCGTTGTGGGTTCGAGTCCCATTACCCACCCCATAAAAACAGGAGATATCTTCGGATATCTCCTGTTTTTATATGGTATTTGGAGCGTAATGGGACTCGAATAATTCAATGCAATGCGGGTGAGCATTGCTGCCGCCAGCTGGATGGCGGCGAACCTTAATTTTCGCCAAGGGCGAAAATGCAAACGAGCCCCTTTTAAACAGAATCCTTTATTGGTTGGCGGATAGCTTTTCCAGCTTGTCCAGCACGGCTTGAAAATAGTCGGGCAGGGGCGCCATGACCATAACAGGCCGCAGATCCCGGGGGTGGCGGAAGCAGAGGATGCCTGCGTGCAGGCATTGGCTGTCCTGTCCCAGCTCCGGTTTCTTATGACCATAGACTGTATCACCCAGGATGGGATGCCCAATATGAGCCATGTGGACACGGATCTGATGGGTGCGGCCTGTTTCCAGTTTGCAGCGTACGTGGGTATAACCCCGGTAGCGCGCAATCACTTCCCAGTAGGTTACGGCATCCCGGGAATTGCGGGGGGTAACGCACATTTTTTTGCGGTCTGTGGGATGGCGGCCGATGGGGGCATCCACTGTACCGGAATCCTCCTTCAGACTGCCGCAGACAATGGCTTCATAAGTCCGGGCCATGGTATGGTCCTTGAGTTGGGAGGCCAGCATGGTATGGGCCAGGTCGTTTTTTGCCACAGCCAGAAGCCCGGATGTGTCCTTGTCGATCCGATGGACGATGCCGGGCCGGAGCACGCCGTTGATGCCAGACAGAGCATCTCCCATAGCATACAGCAGACCGTTGACCAGAGTATCGTCCTGATGGCCTGCAGCCGGGTGGACGACCAAGCCCTTAGGCTTGTTGATTACCAGAACGTCTTCATCCTCGTAAACAATATCCAAGGGGATCTGTTTGGGGACAATGTCAATGGGCTTGGGGTCGGGGATAGTTACGCGGATTTCGTCGCCGGGGTTAAGCTTGTCATTCTTTTTTCCCGGCTTGCCGCACCGCAACACACAGCCCTCTTCCAGCAGCTTCTGGGCGCCGGAACGACTCAGATCTTCCACAGACCGGGCCAGAAACGCGTCCAGCCGCTCGCCGGGAATGTCAGCATAAAGGATCATTTCTTTTCGTCCTTCCAAAAGGCTTTGTTGAAGAGCAGCAGATGCACCAGCAGTGCGATGCAGCCGCAGGTAATAAAGCAGTCAGCTACATTAAATACAGGAAAATCCATAAACTCCAACCGGATCATATCCACTACGTAGCCCAGCCGCAGCCGGTCGATCATGTTGCCCAAACCTCCGGCATAGACCGCTACCAGCAGCCAGTGCTCCAGATTAGTAAAGCCCCAGCGGTTTTTGGTAAATTCCAGGATCAGCAGGACGGTGAACAGGGCGAAGATCAGCACAAACAGCCATTGCATGCCCCGGAAGGAGGAAAAAGCCGCGCCGGTATTCTGCACATAGGTTAGATTGAACAGACCGGGGATGGCGTCCAACTGGCCGTGCAGCGGGATGTGGGTCACAACCCAGTATTTGGTAATCTGATCCAGCGCCACAACGCCGGAAGTAAACAGAACCATCAGAAGATACTGCATAATGTTACCCCCAAGGGAAAATCTTTTTTGTATATTAGCATTTTCGGATAGAAAAGTCAACGCGCCCGGCCCTGCGGTAAATTTCTATGTTTGGAGCAGCGTATGATGATAGTCTATAGGGGGCGGCGTCCTCGACGCCCCGCTTAGGGTCTTGGATGATCCGGGGCGGCGGGAGCAAGCCCCCGCCCTACAGTGGGTGTTTTGTGACAGCACGACAAACTGAAATTTGGCGAGGTGGGGAAATAAAAAACCGCCCCGGGTATTCCCGGGACGATGCTCAAAGAGCCGTATGGAGAGCAGCGGCGCAAAAATGCGCCAAAGCTGTACAAAATGTGATTTTTCGATTATAATAGTCGTATGTTGGCTGATGGAATAAAGTATAGCAGAAAAATAAGAAAACGCAATAGACGGTTATGACGATTTTCACAAAACGAAACGGTAAAAATTGGTGGATTTAACAATGAAAATAGGATTTTACACCCTTGGATGCAAGGTTAATCAATATGAGACCCAGGCAATGGAGCAGCTTTTGCAGGCGAAGGGGCATATTGTAGGCGATTTCCAGGAGCGTTGTGACGGGTACATTATTAATACTTGTTCTGTTACGGCGGTGGCAGATAAAAAGAACCGGGCGGTGATCCGCCGCTGCCGCCGGGAGAATCCGGAAGCGGTGATAGGTGTCTGCGGCTGCTATCCTCAGCATGCGGCTGAAGCCTTGGAGGGGCTGGGGATCGATGTGATCGGCGGCAGCGCACGGCGGGAGGAATTTTTGGAGCAAATGCTGGGGACAATCCAGTCCCGGCAGCCTGCCCGGGTGCTGGATGAGGCGCTGAAGCGCAGAACTTTTGAGATCCTGCCGGCAGGCGGTCTGGAGGGACGGACCCGGGCCATGCTGAAGGTGCAGGATGGCTGTGTCAATTTTTGCACCTACTGCATCATTCCCTATACCCGGGGGCCGGTGCGCTCTGCGCCTTTAGAACTGGCGGTGGAGCAGGCCATGGCACTGGCGGGGCAGGGCTATCGGGAACTGGTCATCACCGGTATCGAGATTGCGTCCTGGGGGGTGGATCTGCCGGGGAAGCCTACGCTGAGCCGGCTGATCCGGGAGATTTGTACCCGTGTACCCCAGATGCGGGTGCGGTTAGGTTCGTTAGAACCCCGGATCGTGACAGAGGATTTTTGCCGGACGCTGGCGGAACTTCCCAATTTGTGCCCACAGTTCCATCTGTCCCTGCAGTCCGGGTGTGACACGGTGCTTGCCCGGATGCACCGCAAATATGACACAGCCCGTTATTTGGAAAGTGTGAAGCTTTTGCAGGCGGCCTTTCCCGGCTGTGCGGTTACCACGGATATGATTGTGGCCTTTCCGGGGGAGACAGAGGCGGAGTTTGAGGAAAGTCTGGCGTTTATCCGCCGGTGCGGCTTTGCGGATATGCATATATTCCCTTATTCCCGCCGGCCCGGAACACCTGCGGATAAAATGCCGGGCCAACACAGCAATTTGGTAAAGGAGCAGCGCAGCCGCCGGGCTATTGCGGTAGCAGAGGCGCTGTCGGCGGCTTACCGGGATAATCTGGTCGGGACAGTGCAGCAGGTGCTATTTGAAGAGCCGGAGGGGGCTTTTTATACGGGCCATGCCCCCAATTATGTAAAGGTATATGTGGAGGGGACGGAACTGCACAACCGCATCCTGCCGGTCCGGATCACGCAGGTATTCCGGGACGGTGTACTGGGAACACTGGTTGAAGGGGATGTTGCGAAAATTTAATAATTTAGGGGAAGACAAACGTGGGGAAATGTGCTATACTATAAAAAGTTATCTTGTACACATTAGGCATATGGCTTGAATTTGCGAATAAAGGAGGCGTGTTCCTTTGAAATATTGGCGGGGATATCTGGTGGCCATCATTGCCGCTGCCTGTGCCTGGGGACTTGCGCGGTTTGCTGAGGCCCACAGCGTGCTTGTGGATATGGTCTATCCCTATGTGACCCGAATGGTCCAGAGCTTTCTGGCCCAGTGGAGCACGGGTGTTGAATTCTGCGTGTGGCAGGTGCTGCTGCTGGTGCTGGGTGTGCTGGTGCTGGTCAGTGTTGTGCTGATGATCCTGTTTAAGTGGAATCCGATTCAGTGGTTCGGTTGGGTGCTGGCCGGTGCTTGCCTGATCGGCCTGGTCAATACGGGCATTTATGGACTGAATGAATATGCCGGAAGTCTGGCACAGGACATCCGCTTGGAGAACACGGAATACAACTATACGGTTAGAGAATTAGAGCAAGCAGCTATATTTTACCGAGATAAGGCCAATGCGTTGGCAGAACAAGTCTCCCGGGACAGCAACGGAGCTGTACAGTATCCCGGCTTTACCCAGCTGGCGGAGATGGCGGGAGAGGGCTTTCAGATTCTGACCTATGATCAATACCTTTCTGTTTTTGCCGGTTCCAGGCTTCCGGTGAAGGAACTGGGCTGGAGCGACTATTTCTCGTCCCAGGGAATTACGGGTATGACCGTGGCCCTGACCGGTGAGGCGGCGGTGAATCCCCAGATTCCGGCGGTGTGTCTGCCCTTTGCCATGTGCCGCGAAATGGGCCGTAGAATGAGCATTGCCAGAGATCGGGATGCGTCCTTTGCCGCGTTCCTGGCCTGCGATGCCAATTCGTCTCCGGAATTCCAATATTCTGCGTATTTTATGGCTTTTAATTATTGCTATGAGTCCATGAAGACGCTTGGGACTAGCTCTGGAGAGGCTGCTTTGCAAAAGTTTGAGGCTGGCATCAGCAGGAACCTGTGGCATGATCTGGACAGCTACAATCGCTTCTTTGGCGAGAAAAAGACGCTCAACAGTGAAGTCTGCGATCTGCTGGTGGTATGGCATATTCAAGAATATGTACTGCCCCTGCTTATGGAGGATGAAGAGAATCTATTTGATCCAAAGGATGAAAGTGCTGTGGATCTTACAGGAATTGTAAACGCGAAGAAGACAGAAGAATGAGTATTATGTACGATACGCTCTCGGCGGGGCTGTCCCAGCTGGGGCTGGAATTAGAAGAAAAGACCCGGCAGGCTTTGTGCGATTTTGGGCAGGCGGTGGTGGAGCAGAATCAGGTGATGAACCTGACTGCTATCACGGAACCGGAGCAGGTGGCGAATCTTCATCTGCTGGATAGCTTGTCTCTGCTGACCTTGGAGAATCTGCGGGGAAAACGGATGATTGACGTGGGCTGTGGCGCAGGCTTTCCTGGCGTGCCGGTGAAGATTGCCTGTCCTGAGGTGGAGCTGACTTTGCTGGATTCCTTAGGCAAGCGGATGCATTGGTTGGAGGGCTGCCTGGCAAAGCTGGGTGTGGAGGCAGAGTGTGTTACCGCCCGGGCAGAGGAGGCGGTGGTTGACCGAAGGGAGCAGTATGACGTTGCCAGCAGTCGGGCCGTGGCAAGGCTGAATATTCTGTTGGAGTTAACAGCACCCTATGTGAAGGTAGGCGGTGCGGTGCTGGCAATGAAGGGAATTGCTGCCAGGGAGGAACTGGAAGAGGCGAAGAATGCAATCCGGCGTTTGGGGCTGAAGCTGGAGCGGATTGCAGAATTTCCGGTTGACGGTACGGCACATACAGTGATTGTTTTGCGGAAGATCGCGCCCACACCGCCCCAATACCCCCGCCGCTACGCAAAGATCAAACAAGCACCTCTTTAATGCAGAAGGACGTGGTCACGCCTGTTTGACTACGTCCTTATTTTTATGGAATATACTACGTCCTGCGGATGTAGTACTTTGTAGCAGTTTAAAGTTTACCTTGTCATTCCGAGCCAGTGCGCACACTGGCGTGGGAATCTCAAAGCACAGCTTATTATATAAGATTGCTACGCCGCGTTGCGGCTCGCAATGACATATAGTTTTAGGTGTTACCAGATGGTAGGGGCGGATGTCCGCCCGCGGGCGACTAATAGTCGCCCCTACTTGACAGGGCCGCGGGTTTGTGGTATTATCGGATTAACTTCATAGGACAGTTCGTGACCATCCTGTCGGTAAATAAAACTAGGGAATAGATGGGCGCAATGCGCCTGTTTTTTGTATATGGGCGCGAATTGTGCCCATTTTTTATTTAGGGGAATGTCATATGAACAAAAGCACAAAAATGCTGGCCCGTGGAGCGCTGGTGGCGGCGCTGTATGTGGTACTTACCTATTTACAAAATGCCCTTGTTCCCGGATCTGCCTCAATGGCGATCCAGTTCCGGGCGTCCGAGGCGCTGTGCGTGCTGGCGTTTTTTACTCCAGCGGCCATTCCCGGTTTGACTGTGGGCTGTTTACTGTTCAACATCAGCAGCACCGGTGCGATGCTGCTGGATGTTGTGATCGGTAGCCTTGCCACCTTGCTGGCGGCGGTAGGTATGTACCTGACCCGTCGGATCACTGTGAAGGGATACCCTCTGCTTGGAATGTTCTTGCCTGCGTTGTGCAACGGACTGCTGGTCGGTTGGGAGCTGGATTACTATTTTGGCGGGGGCTTTTGGATCAACGCGCTGTATGTGGCAATCGGCGAGGTGGCGGTTTTGCTGACGCTGGGCAGCGGCCTGTACTACGGGCTGAAGGACCGGGGGTTGGACAGGCATCTGTTTCGATAACCAAGCCCTTGATTTACCCGGATTTTGCCGCTATAATAATCCCAAAAGGCAAGTTCAGATGAAAGAGGTGCCGCAATGGACAAAAGAGAATACGTGGGAAACTATCTGGAGATTTCCGCCCAGGCACTGGCCCGGAACGCCCGAACTGTGGTGGACTATGTGGGCATCCCGATCATCGGCGTTGTAAAGCTTGACGGCTATGGGGTTACATTGCCTGTGGCTGCCCGGGCTTGGCAGGAAGCGGGCGTGACCATGTTCGCTGTGTCGGAGAGCTGGGAGGCATTGGCACTGCGGGAAGCAGGGTTTACAGAGGATATTTTGTTAATGGCACCTGTGGCGGATGGGAAGACCTTGAAAAAACTGCTGGAAAACAACATTGTTTTGACGGTATCAGATTTGGAGAGTGCCCGGTTTTATGGAAATAACCGAGGGGATTCTGCCGTGCGGGTTCATGTGAAGGTGGACACCGGCATGGGCCGCTTTGGTGTTCGTTGGACGGATGAGGAACAGTTGAAAGGGATTTATCAGGTAGAGGGGCTCCGGTTTGAGGGAATATTCTCTCACTTTGCCAAGTCCTTTGAGAAACAGTATAAACTGACAGAGCTGCAACTGGAGCGGTTTTTGGAAGCCATCCGGGCAGTGACTGCGGCTGGATTTCAAGTGGGTATGCGGCACATAGCCAACAGCTGCGCAGCCCTGCGCTTTCCCCAGACACATCTGGACGCGGTGCGGGTAGGCTCGGCGCTGGTTGGCGCGCTCATTGCCCCGGTGCCGGTAAAGCTGGAGCCAGTGCATACCTTCCGAGCCCAGGTAGTGGCCAAAAGGGAGTTGCAGAAGGGGGATACTATGGGGTATGCCGCTGTCTGCAAAGCAAAAAAACCCAAAACGGCGGTTGTGGTGGCAATCGGGCAGGACCATGGGTTTGGTCTGACAGGCGCGCCGGATCCGTTCCCATTGCTGGACTTTGGGGTGTATCTGTACCATTTGCTGCAGCGGTATCTGCGGCCGCCCTGCGTGAGCGTGGACGGTAAAAAGCTGCCGCTGATCGGCCGGGTGGGCAGCCAATATACGCTGTTTGATGCAACCGGCGTGGATGTGCGGCCCGGTGATTATGTAACAGCCAAAGTTTCGTTGCTGCACTGCGGCAGCAGACGGGAATTTCAATAAACCATCGCCCCGGGAAAACTCCCGGGGCGGTTTTTCGCAAAAAGGATTAAGGCTGATTGACAATGCCTGCCAAAAGGGGCAAATCATCATGGTTGGTGACAGGAGGAGTGCCCAACCGGTGCCGCAAAAGCGCCAATATCTTCTTGCCCTTCATATGTACTGATCCCCTTTCACTTATATACTACCGTTTCCGGGCTCAAATCTTACAATATATTTATATAGTATCACGCAGAAAAGTATAAATCCATATTTTTGCGTGCATACTGAAGGATAGCAAGATTGCGGGAAAGGAGCAGCAGCATGAAAGTACGGGATATTATGAGCAACAATGTGATCGGCATTGGCCCTGACGAGACAGTGGAGGTAGCAGCACGTCAGCTTGCGCAGTATAATATTGGCGCGCTTCCGGTATGTGGTGCGGACGGAAAGCTCTGCGGGGTGGTAACAGACAGAGATCTGGTCACCCGGTGTCTGGCAGCCAACCGATCCCCAGCCAATACAAAAGTGCGGGAGATCATGACCAATCAGGTAGTATCTGTGAAGCCGGATATGGAAGCGGGCGTGGCGGCGCATCTGATGGGTAGGCAGCAAATCCGTCGATTGCCGGTGACAGAAGAGGGACGGCTGTGCGGTATGATCAGCCTAGGGGATCTGGCATCCAGAGAAGAGAGCATGATGGATGCGGCAGACGCGTTGACGGATATTACAAGTAATATTTCCGAACGCTGAGGCCTGCGAAAAAAGTTTTTCGGTTGAGCAAAAAAATGCTTGACATTTTCTGTGTTATGTCGTATCATAAGCAGGCTGTCGCAAAAACAACTGTGGTGAGAACGAAAAGAATTCAAAAAAATTCAAAAAAGTTCTTGACAATCGGATTTATTTGTGATAACCTAATTTGGCTGTGCGATGAACGGCAACTGCCGGGAGTTCAGCAACTCTGTACCTTGTAAATTGAATAACGCAAAGACGAACAAACACCTTGACAATAATGGATTGTTTAAGCGTTTAAGAACGAATAACAGCCAACGAAAATTCTTGAGTATATTTGCTAGACAAATTATTCAAAAAACGATTTTAAG
>JAZNIG010000108.1:0-5873 GCA_045577355.1 Faecousia sp.
TTTACCATCGGCAACGAGTTCCGCCTGCGGCAACTCAAAGCCATGGGCAGCAGTGCCATCATTATCGGTATTTTGCAGGCGGTGATCACCACTGTATTAGTAGACATCGTGCTGATCGCCCTGCATTTGTGCTTCCCCCAAATCATCTCTCTTCCCTGTGCCATCGTGCTGGGCGCGATTGCTTCCGCCACAGCCCCCGCCGCCACCTTGATGGTGGTCCGGCAGTACAAAGCAGATGGCCCTCTGACCCGGCTACTGATGCTGGTGGTTGCCATTGACGATGCAGTAGGTCTGCTGCTGTTCTCTGTATCCTTCGGAATCGCCACTGCCCTGTCCCAGGGGCAGGTCAGTATTCTGGCTGTGGTGGTAGAGCCCATTGTGGAGATCGTCCTCTCTCTGGGACTGGGTGCTCTGATGGGCTGGCTGCTGAACTGGGTAGAGCAGTTCTTCCACTCCCGCAGTAAGCGTATGACCATTTCCGTGGCATTCGTTCTGCTGACCGTTGGCCTTTCTATGCTGAAATTCCAAATCGGACCGATCCACTGCGGCTTTTCCCTGCTGCTGGTGTGCATGATGACCGGCACGATCTTCTGCAACATCTGCGATACTTCCGAAGAGCTGATGAACCGTGTGGATAACTGGACCATGCCGTTGAACATCCTGTTCTTTGTCCTCTCCGGCGCGGAACTGGACCTGCAGGTGCTTATCCAGCCGGTTACCATCCTGGTTGGTGTGATCTATATTCTTGCCCGGTCTGCCGGCAAATATCTGGGTTCTAACTGGAGCTGCCGCTTGACCCATCAAGCAAAGCCCATTGTGGAAAATCTGGGTATTACCCTGCTTCCCCAGGCCGGTGTAGCACTGGGTATGGCCCTGACTGCCGCCTCCCTTACCGACGGTGCGTTGACCCGCAACGTGGTGCTGTTCGCGGTGCTGGTATATGAGCTGGTAGGCCCCACTTTGACAAAGCGCTCTCTGACCTTGGTTGGTGAGATCCGTCCCGAGGGCCGGGTCAGCGCCCGAACCCTTAATCCGCACAAAACCAACAAATAATGTATTTGGGGCGGACTTTTCCGCCCCAAACCAAAACTTCCCTGCACATTTATTTATAAATCTGCGGAAAGGATATTGACACTTTTTTGAATCTGTGCTAAACTTCTGTTAACTAAATAACTGCAAACATGATAGAGGCGCGTCGCATCATCAGTACTTTTGTCGGAAGGCTTTCGCAGAGCTGGGTCAAAAGAAAAGGGATCGTCGCCGAAGGGAGCTGAGGCGAAAGGCTTCCCTGGGCAGGCAAAGAATATTTGTCTGACTGTCGCATATGCGGAGTGCTATCATCACGCATTGGGCTTTTCCGGGAACTGGGTTTGTCGGTAGAAGCATTTATTGTGCGTATTGATGGCCGATGCTCGCATCGGTTATTTTTTGTTTGCACGGAATAAGGAGGACATTATGAAACAGCAGAGTATTTTTCGGGGTGTGGCCACTGCCCTTATCACCCCTCTGAATGAAAACGGCGTGGACTACCTCGCGCTGGAAAAGCTGATCAACTGGCAGATTGAAGAAGGCATTGATGCCCTGGTCATCTGCGGCACAACAGGCGAAAGCTCCACCCTGTCCGATGCGGAGCATCGCCAGGTCCTGAAGTTTGCCATCGACGTAGCAGGCGGTCGGGTGCCCATGATCGCCGGCACCGGCTCTAACGACACCGCCTATGCCATCAGCCTGACCCAGTATGCCTGCCAGATCGGTTATGACGGCGTGCTGGTCGTCACCCCCTACTACAACAAGACCACCCAGAACGGCCTGGTTGCTTCCTTTACCGCCATTGCCAACGCATCTACCAAGCCGGTCATCCTGTACAATGTCCCCTCCCGTACCGGCGTAAATATTGAACCTGCCACTTATGCAAAGCTGGCAAAGGTCCCCATGATTGCCGCCATCAAGGAAGCCAACGGCAACATCTCCAAGGTAGTAGAAACAGCGGCACTGGTGGGTGATCAGCTTGATATTTACTCCGGCAATGACGATCAGATCGTCCCCATCATGGCCTGCGGCGGTCAGGGCGTGATCTCTGTCCTGTCCAACGTGCTGCCCAAGGAAACCGTGGCCCTGTGCCGGAAGTTCTTTGACGGCGATGTAGCCGGCGCTATGGAACTGCAAAAGAAGTACCTGCCTCTGATCAACGCATTGTTCAGTGAAGTCAATCCCATTCCCGCCAAGGCCGCCATGGCCGCTATGGGCTTCTGCGAAAACTATCTGAACCTGCCCCTTGTCCCCATGGAGGAAGCACACCGGCAGGTGCTGCTGCAGTGTATGCGAGATGTGGGCCTGCAGGTCTGATCCATCCCCCAAATGAACCTGAATCCACACAAGGAGTTCTTTTAAATGATCCAAATTGGAATTGTTGGTTACGGTAACCTTGCCCGGGGCGTAGAGTGCGCCATCCGGCAAAATCCGGATATGGCACTTGCCGCGGTATTCACCCGCCGGGATCCGACCACCGTTCATATCCTCACCCCCCATGTCCCTGTCCTTCCTCTTTCCGAGGTTTCCGCCTGGAAAGACCGGATCGACGTGATGATCCTGTGCGGCGGCAGTGCTACCGACCTGCCCGCTATGACCCCGGCACTGGCCCGGGAATTTAATGTGATCGACAGCTTTGATACCCACGCCAATATCCCCGCTCATTACGCCGCTGTAGATGCTGCAGCCTCGCAGAGCGGTCATCTGGCACTGATCTCTATTGGTTGGGATCCGGGTCTGTTCTCTGTTAACCGTTTGTACGCCTCCGCGGTGCTGCCGGAAGGCTAGGACTATACCTTCTGGGGCAAGGGTGTCAGCCAGGGACACTCAGATGCGGTCCGCCGGATTCCCGGGGTGCTGGACGCCCGGCAGTACACGATCCCTGTGCCAGAAGCACTGGACCGGGTTCGCAGCGGCGAAGCCCCGGAGCTGACCACCCGCCAAAAGCACACCCGGTACTGCTATGTGGTTGCCGAGGATGGGGCGGATAATGCCGCTATCGAAGAAACCATTAAGACCATGCCTAATTATTTCGCGGACTATGACACCACTGTGGAGTTTATTACCGCAGAGCAAATGGGCCGGGATCATGCCGGTCTGCCCCACGGCGGCAATGTGATCCGCAGCGGTATTACCGGCTGGAACGGAGAAAACCACCAGACTATTGAATATAAGCTGACTTTGGATTCCAATCCCCAGTTTACCGCCAGTGTTCTGGTGGCCTGCGCCCGGGCAATCACCCGGATGAAGGGTCGGGGCATCACCGGCTGCCAAACAATTTTTGATATTGCACCGGCAGATCTGACTGCCATGAGCCGCGAGGACATTTTGGCCCATATGCTGTAAACACAAAAAAGCAAGGAAAACACGTATGTTATATAAAAACTTAGCCACTAACGAAGCCGGTCACCTGACCTTCGCCGGATACGACACCGTAGATCTGGCCCAAAAATACGGCACAGCGCTCATGCTCATGGATGAGCAGGCCATCCGTAACCGCTGCCGGGAATACAAACAGGCCATGGCCGATTATTTGCCTGCCGGTTCCGCTCCCTCCTTTGCCAGCAAGGCTCTGAGTTTCAAGGGAATTTACCGAATCATGCAGGAAGAAGGCATGGGTATTGACGTGGTTTCCTCCGGTGAACTGCGCACAGCCGTAAAGGCCGGATTTCCCATGGAACACGCCTATTTCCATGGGAATGCCAAAACAGATTTTGATATTCGCTTCGCCATGGAAAACGGTATCGGCTGCTTCGTCTGCGATAGCGCCGACGAACTGGATGCCATTGATTCAGAAGCCGCCCGGCAGGGTATCCGTCAAAAAGTACTTCTGCGGCTGACCCCGGGCATTGACCCCCATACCCACGAAAAGATCAGCACCGGCAGGATCGACTGCAAATTCGGTGCTGTCATTGAAAACGGGCAGGCGGAAGCCCTGGTTCTGCAGGCCCTTTCCAAGGCCAATATTCAGTTGATCGGCTACCACTGCCACATTGGCTCCCAGATCTTCGATCACACCCCCTTCTGCGACGCGGCAGTGCTGATGCTGAAGTTTATGGCGCAGATCAAGGAAAAGCACGGCTACTGGCCCCCCGTTCTGAACCTGGGCGGCGGCATGGCAGTGCCTTATACCCGGCAGGATCCGGCCATTGATTATCGGGAAAACATCCGTAAGATCGGCCTGCTGATTACTGAAACCTGCGAGCAATTGGGCCTGAAAGCCCCGGCCATCCTGATGGAACCGGGCCGCAGCATCGTGGCCGATGCGGGTATCACTCTGTATACTGTTTCCACCATCAAGCAGATCCCCGGCTTTAAGAACTATGTGGCGGTAGACGGCGGCATGACGGACAACCCCCGCTTCACCCTCTATCAGGCAGCGTACACCGTCCTGCCCGCCAACCGCATGAACGATCCGGCAGATTTCGTCTGCACCATCGCGGGCCGCTGTTGTGAAAGCGGCGACCTGATTCAGGAGAATGTAACCCTGCCGGAGCCGCGGCGTGGTGATCTGATCGCAGTGCTGACCACCGGCGCCTACAACTACTCTATGGCCTCCAATTATAACCGGATCCCCCGCCCGCCCATTGTCATGCTGGGCAAAGACGGCCCCTATGTGGCTGTCCGCCGGGAAACTCTGGACGACCTTTTGAAATATGACATTTAAAAAGAATCCGAACCTCGTTCCTGACAGAACCCGGTTCGGATTTTTTTACCTATGTGCTGTTGTTCTGTTTATAAGGATTGACTTTTTAGCGCACCTCTGTTAACATAACATTGCACTAACTTGCGTATAGCGTAAATAAGGAGGTTTTGTATGTCTAAAAAGAAAAAACGGGGCATCGTTATCGGTTCTATATGCACCTGCCTGATCCTTTTGGTGCTTTTGTGTTCCCGGTTTGTGGCAGCAGACTTTAGCGGTCTTGCAGCGGTAGGCGGCGGAACCTTTTCTGTAGTTTTTGATAAGGCTTTTGTGCTGGGTGCGGACAAGATCGTGGTGCGGGATGGTGATGACGTGATTACCATAACAGACAAAGCACTGGTTCAAGAAATCGCCGCTAATTTTGTAGTTGCAAACAGAACGGATCTTTGCGGCTACCACGACAACAAATGGATGGAGATCTACAACGGTGACAAGTTGGTGCGAAACATCCACTGGAACGCCCACGACGATCTTGTAGAGGTTTATCAGGCCGATGCGCTCCATTGGTTATGGCCAAGCTCCAGCAAAATAGGCCAGATTGAACTGTCCCGGGAATTTGTAACCCGCCTGAATGAGATTTTGGAATCCTATAAAAGCTGACCGCTACTGGTCTTCCATAGCAATAAAACCAATTCTTAACATACCTCACCTATAAACGCAAAAATGTTCCGTTTTTGGGGAAGGTTTCAGGGTGTTGAAAAACCGGGGCTCAGGGGATCGGCTCTGTCAGCACACAGAACTGTCCCCCGTACTACTAAGTGTCCAAAATTGGGGCGTCGAGGGCGCCACCCACGACATCCCGTGGGTACTGTTTTACATTCCGCATTGTAGGGCGGGGCCTTGGTCCCGCCGCCTATTTCATGCGGTTTTCGGCGGGAGCGAGCCCCCGCCCTACAGTGCGCATTTTGCAACAGATGCATACCTTTGCCGCAGGCGATCATTATGTAATCGTCTTCAGAAAAACGGAAATTGTTCCAATTTCCGAAGAGCAGGTCATGACCTGCCCCTACAATGAGACTTTTAAACTGTGCGATCAACAAAATTTTGACTTTTGCAACAAAGGGCACAGGGAGCAGTTTCGCGTGTTGCAAATGATCGGCTTTAGCGACACATAGAACTATCCCCAAGTCGGATCGTAGCC
>JAZNIG010000109.1:0-19395 GCA_045577355.1 Faecousia sp.
TGTAGTTACCCCTTGCCCTCCTAAGCCCGCTTGGCCCCCGACTTTGGCGCCGGTCACGGCGCGGCCGCGGCGGCCGTTGTCGATCAGAGCGTCCACAGCCTCCTGCAGCATACGCTTTTCGTTGCGGATGATGATGTCAGGCGCACGCAGCTGAATCAGACGGGTCAGACGGTTGTTGCGGTTGATGACCCGACGGTACAGGTCATTCAGGTCAGAGGTAGCAAACCGACCACCATCCAGCTGGATCATAGGACGAATATCCGGAGGAATCACCGGAAGCACATCCATAATCATCCAGCTGGGCTTGTTGCCGGATTCCCGGAAGGCTTCCACCACCTCCAGGCGTTTTACAAGGCGCAGCTTCTTTTGGGAGGAAGCAGTCTTCAGCTCCTCACGCAGCTGCTCAGACAACTTCTCCAGATCGATCTGCTCCAGCAATTCTTTGACTGCCTCAGCACCCATGCCGGCCTTGAAGTCATCCTCATACTTTTCCCGCATATCCCGGTATTCCTTTTCGGAAAGCACCTGGTTGAGGGCCAGGGGCGCGTCACCGGGATCGGTGACGATATAGGAGGCAAAATACAATACCTTCTCCAGCACCTTGGGACTGATATCCAGAATCAGACCCATCCGGGAGGGAATACCCTTAAAATACCAGATGTGACTGCACGGTGCGGCCAGCTCAATGTGACCCATACGCTCACGGCGAACCTTGGCCCTGGTGACCTCAACGCCGCAGCGGTCGCAGATCTTACCCTTATACTTGATTTTCTTATACTTACCGCAGTGGCACTCCCAATCCTTGGTAGGTCCAAAGATCTTTTCACAATACAGGCCGTCCCGCTCCGGTTTCAGGGTACGGTAATTGATGGTCTCCGGCTTCTTGACCTCGCCGAAGGACCACTGCCGGATCATGTCCGGCGATGCAATACCAATTTTAATGGCATCAAAGGTGGCGTCTGCCATACGTCTTTAGCCTCCTTTTTATTCGTATGCTTCGGTGTCATCCACATCACCGAACGCATCCATAATATCTTCCGGACCGTCTTCATCAATCACGAAGCCAGCATCCAGCACATCGTCCGCATCGCCAACGATCTGCTCGCCTACCTCGGAAGCGTATACGGTCGCTTCATCATCGTCCTCGTCCTTCAGTTCGATCTCGTTGCCGTTTTCGTCCAACACCCGGATATCCAGGCACAGGGCCTGTAGTTCCTTGACTAAAACCTTGAAGGATTCAGGTACGCCCGGCTTAGGAATATTGCTGCCCTTCACGATAGCCTCATAGGTCTTGACACGGCCTGTCACGTCATCGGACTTAACAGTCAGGATTTCCTGCAGGGTATAAGCAGCGCCGTAAGCCTCCAGCGCCCAGACTTCCATTTCACCGAAACGCTGACCGCCGAACTGAGCCTTACCGCCCAAGGGCTGCTGGGTAACCAGTGCGTAGGGGCCGGTGGACCGGGCGTGGATCTTATCATCAACCAGATGGTGCAGCTTCAGGTAGTAGGGGTAGCCAACTGTAACCAGATTGTCAAAGGGCTCGCCGGTACGGCCATCGTACAGCACAGTCTTGCCGTCCTCACGCAAGCCTGCCAGCTTCAGCGTATCCCGAATATCCTTCTCATTGGCACCGTCGAATACAGGAGTAGCTACCTTCCAACCCAACGCCTTGGCTGCATAGCCCAGATGGACCTCAAGCACCTGACCGATGTTCATACGGGAAGGCACGCCGAGGGGGTTCAGCACCACATCCAGGGGAGTGCCATCCGGCAGGAAGGGCATATCCTCTTCCGGAAGAACCCGGGAAACAACACCCTTGTTGCCGTGACGGCCAGCCATCTTATCGCCCACAGAAATCTTACGCTTCTGGGCAATATAAACACGGACAGACTTGGTAACACCGGGCGCTAACTCATCAGAATTTTCCTTGGTGAATACCTTCACGGCTACAACGATACCGCTCTCACCATGGGGTACCTTCAGGGAGGTATCCCGGACCTCTCTTGCCTTCTCACCGAAGATAGCACGCAGCAGGCGCTCCTCAGGGGTCAGTTCAGTCTCACCCTTAGGGGTAACCTTGCCAACCAGGTAGTCGCCGGAGTGAACTTCGGCACCAACACGGATAATACCGTTCTCATCCAGGTCCTTCAGAGTGTCCTCGCCCACGTTGGGAATATCCCGGGTAATCTCCTCCGGTCCCAACTTGGTATCCCGAGCTTCTGTCTCATGCTCCTCGATGTGGATAGAAGTGAACACGTCCTCACGGACCAGACGCTCGTTCAGCAGAATGGCGTCCTCGTAGTTGTAGCCTTCCCAGGTAACGAAGCCGATCAGCACGTTCTTACCCAGTGCCACCTCACCGCCGGAGCAGGAAGGACCGTCTGCGATAATCTGCTGGTCTGTCACGCGCTCACCCTGCACAACAATAGGCCGCTGGTTCACACAGGTACCGGCATTGGATCGGGCAAACTTGGTCAGCTTATAGGTCTGTACATCCCCGTCGTCATATTTAACAGTAATTTCGTCCGCAGAAACAGACATGACAGTACCGTCGCCGGCAGCCTTTACACAAACCTCAGAATCCACAGCAGCCGCATGCTCAATGCCTGTAGCAACGATGGGAGGCTCGGTAGTCAGCAGGGGCACAGCCTGACGCTGCATGTTGGCGCCCATCAGCGCACGGTTCGCGTCGTCGTTCTGTAGGAAGGGAATAAAGGAAGTGGCAATGGAGATCATCATTCTGGGAGATACGTCAATGTAGTCGATGACGTTGCGGTCTACTTCAATGATCTCATTGCGATGACGGCAGGTGATACGGGCGTTTGCCAGGCAGCCATTCTCGTCCAGAGGCTCGTTGGCCTGACCGATATAAAAATCGTCTTCCACATCGGCGGTCATATAGTCCACCTGATCGGTGACCTTACCGGTTTCCTTGTCTACCTTCCGGTAGGGTGCCTCCACGAAACCGTACTCGTTAATCTTGGCAAAGGTTGCCAGATAGTTGATCAGACCGATGTTAGGACCTTCTGGGGTCTCAATAGGACACATACGGCCATAGTGGGTATAGTGAATATCACGCACATCGAAGGATGCCCGCTCACGGCTCAGACCGCCGGGGCCCAATGCGGACAAACGGCGCTTGTGGGTCAATTCTGCCAGAGGATTGTTCTGGTCCATAAACTGGCTAAGGGGACTGGAACCAAAGAATTCCTTAATCACCGCGGTCACAGGCCGGATGTTGATCAGGCTCTGGGGCGTGACTGCCTCCAGATCCTGCACAGTCATGCGCTCACGAATAACCCGGTCCAAGCGGCTGAAGCCGATCCGGAACTGGTTCTGCAGCAGTTCACCTACACAGCGCAGGCGACGGTTGCCCAAGTGGTCGATATCATCCGAGGTGCCAATACCCATAGCCACGCAGTTCAGGTAGTTAATGGAAGCCATAATATCATCTGCAATGATGTGCTTGGGAATCAGGTCATCTATGCGCTCAGCAATGGCATCCGCCCAACCGTCGGCGGGAACGGGTTCCATCATTTCCTTCAGGGCACTGAAACGGACCTTTTCCTTGACGCCGTACTGCTTAGGATCAAAGTCCACAAATTTGGACATGTCCACCATGTGGTTAGAGAAGACCTTTACCTTCTGGTCGCCCACGCGCACCACGGCCTCACTGACACCCCGGTCAGACAGCTCATGGGCACGGTTGCGGGTGATGATCTCACCGGGCATAACCAGAATCTCACCGGTCATGGGATCGGCAATTGGCTCCGCCGCTTCCTGGCCGGAAAGACGGCTCCAGATATCCATCTTCTTATTGAACTTATAGCGGCCCACAGCACTCACATCATAACGGTGGGCATCAAACAGCAGCCCCTCCAGATGCGCGTTGGCAGTCTCAACCGTAGGAGGCTCACCGGGACGCAGGCGGCGGTAGATCTCCAGCAGGCCCTCTTCCCGGGTCTTGCAGGTGTCCTTTTCCAGGGTAGCCAGGATCCGGGGATCCTCGCCGAACATCTCCTTGATCTTCTCATCCGTATCCACGCCCAGCGCCCGAATCAGGCAGGTGATGGGCAGCTTCCGGTTCTTGTCGATCCGGACCCAGAATACATCGGCAAGGTCCGTCTCATATTCCAGCCACGCACCCCGGTAAGGAATGACTGTGGCATTATAGGTATGCTGGTCTGCCTTGTCTACCTCATGGCCGTAGTACATACCGGGACTACGGACAATCTGAGAGACGATGACACGCTCGGCACCGTTAATCACAAAGGTGCCGCCATTTGTCATAATGGGGAAATCTCCCATGAAGATCTCCTGCTCCTTAATCTCGTCCGTCTCGGTATTGCGCAGGCGGACACGCACCTTGATGGGCTTTGCATAGGTAGCGTCCCGCTCCTTACATTCCTCGATGGTGTACTTGGGCTTGTCGTTCATGGAATAATCCAGGAAACTCAGCTCCAGTTTCCCGGAGAAGTCCGTGATCACGCCCACATCCCTGAAGACCTCCCGCAGACCCTCATCCAGGAACCACTGGTAAGAGTCCTTCTGGATCTTCAGCATGTTTGGCATTTCCAGAATCTCCTGATACTTGGCGTAGGATTTCCGCACAGTCTTGCCAAACAGTTGGTCTTTGACCATTGCCATATCGATCATCACAGCCTTTCTTTCGGCATACGCCGGAATCTTGTGTTGCTTACGTATTAAACGCACGGCACGGTTGTCACTTTATGCAAATTCCCTCTTGACAACCGCTCCGGTCTGTGGTACAATTTTTTCACAGGATACTGCGCAAAAGAACCTAAGTGCCCACAGTATGGAGTACTATTCTATCATGGTCATTTTAAAAAGTCAATGACTAAATTTAAAATTTAACGTATATTTTGCCCGCCTGTTCTTCCGAACAAGCGGGCTTTTTATACACTGCAGTACGGAGGCATCATGGCACATTAAAACCGATCCCAGCCTTGTATTGCCCATTCCGGCAATCACATACCCTATACAGCGGCTTTGCTATATTATATCAATCCATGCAGACTTATCTTTTAATCTGTCTGTCTTTCCCGCAGGAATTTTTCCTGCCTGTGAAACTGGACACCAATGATCTTGCAGATCCGCCCCTCCCGGATCATCTCATGAACCTCCGAAAGCGTCACCCACATAGCGTCATCCGTCTCGCCGGGCAGCAAAACGATCTCTTCCAGCGCCACGGCGCGCTTTAGACAATAGTAATCATAATGGACATTTCCATCCCGACCGGAATCGATTAATTCAAATTCCGCCTCCTCAGCCCGGATACCAGTCTCTTCAAATAATTCCCGGGCGATAGCCTGGCGGCTTGTCTCTCCCGCCTGTACCGCACCGCCGGAATTTTCCCAGGTCCCCGCGAAGCTCTTTTCCGGTGCCCGGCGGGTCAGAAGCACCCTTCCCTGACCGTCGTAGACCCACACGCACACCACCATGCCGTATTCCCCCTGTTTCCAGGGTGTACCCCTGCGATGCAGCCGGCCTGTAGGCCGCCGCTCTTTATCATAAATATCGTTGTATTCCATGAACCATGCCTTCTTCCGCAAACTGCTCCCAGTATAGCACACTCTGCAGCAAAAGGCAATCCAACCTTTATAAAAGGTCTGTTGCAAACTTAAATTTCAGTTTGTCGCTTTGTTTGTTGATAGCGTAGGGCGGGGGCTTGCTCCCACCGAACACCGCGTTAAATGAACGGCGGGACCAAGGCCCCGCCCCACAATTGCCGTGCTAAACAGCCCGATAAATACAAATTTGTCCACAGGTAAGTAAAAGGACGCATTGCTTTTTGCAACGCGTCCTTTTATGTACCTATTGTTATCTGTACAAACCCAACAGTGCCAGCAGACCGCTGAAAGCAACGCCTGCGGCAGACATGGCAAATAATTGAGCAAATACCCGGTTTCTGTCCTTAGCGGTAACACCCTCAGAAGAGGAATAGGCAGACAGCATCAGGCCGCCGCAGCTGGACAGGGGGCTCAGTGCCGCCAGGTGGGCACCAATACACAGGCCAACTACAATTTCCATCACATTGGCACCCTGCATAGTTGCCGCAATGCCGGGAACCGTGGGGATCAGTGTAGGCATGACCACACCGGATGCGGAGGACACCCAGGACATGACACCTGCCAGAACCGTCATAATGGCAGAAGCAGTTTTGGGCCCCATCAGGCTGGACAGTGCCTGAGAGAGCAAGTCAATACCACCCAACTCAGTTACCAGTGAGATGAGGATGCCCACACCGGCAATCATAATCAGCGTATTCCATGGAACCCGCTTCATAGCAGCGCCTTCATCCGCAGCCTTGAAAACCGTCAGCACTACAGCTACAGCAAAGGAAGCCAGACCCACATTTATACTAAACACGGTCGCCAGCACAGCCACCACAACGATGCCTCCCAATGTCATCCACTGTTTGGCAGAGAAAGGCGGGATTTTTTCCTCCTGTGCGTCCCCGGCAGCCAGCGGCAGATTTTTCTCCTTCTGCCACTTGAACACAAAGAAGTACAGAATCGCTGCATACAAAACATTGGTCAGCGCCATTTTGATCATCAGGGGCCCTTCCAGGCCGGTAATGCCACTTTCAGCAGCAACGCCAATTGCCACAATACCGGAGGGTGTAATAGGAGAAAGACCTCCGGCAAAGGAACCCAGCGTACCAAAAGGCAGCAGCTTGATCGGGTTGATACCGCATTGCTTAGCCAAGGCAACCGACAAAGCCGCTACCAGCGCACTAACAGAGATCAGGCCCGGGCCAATGGCAGACAGGACGGCCGCCAGAAGAAACATAATTAACGGGAACAGCTTCACCCTTCCCCTGCACAGGGCCAGTACCTTTCTGGACAGCAAATCCAGGGTCTTGTTCTCCTGTGCAATACAGAATAAGTACATAACGCCCAGCAACATAATAAACAAATTGCTGTCAAACTGCTTAACCAGCCACTTGTCGGCGATACCCGCACAGCGTGCCAGAATCAGCGCAGCCATCATAGCAACCAGTCCTGTGTTTGCTTTAAAAATAAAGGCTGCCACAATTGCCGCGACCAGGACGATAAGAGATGCGATTTCCACAAAAAACACTACCTTTCTTTTATTTGCAATAATATAGCATATCGTATCACAAATAAGGAATATTTTAAAATACATTCTTGCATATAGGAAATATATATTGTATGATATACTAAATACAAAAGGAGGGTACTATGGAACTACTGCAGCTTCGCTATTTTCTGACCGTGGCCAGAACGCTGAATATCTCCCATTCCGCCAAGCACCACATGATCCCCCAGCCCGCCATGTCCAAAACCATTTCCCGGCTGGAGCAGGAATTAGGGATCCGGCTTTTTCACCGCTATAAAAACAAGCTGAGCCTGACCAACGAGGGCAAAGTCTTTTACCAATCCGTTTCTGTCTCCCTGAACGAGATCGATAGCGCTGTGCAGCAGCTCAATCAACCGGATGCGCCACTCTGCGGTGAACTGAGAATTCTGGTACGGCAGCACCGGGGAACCATCGTTGACTGCATCATGGCCTTCAAAAAACAGCACCCCCAAGTTTCTTTCCTGATTTTTTATGAACAGGACACCTTGGATTACAGTGATTTTGACCTGTGTGTGGCCTGTGAACAACCGGACGATACCTTTAACAGCAGCATTTGCCTGATCACAGAAAAGCTGAAATTGGTCGTGCCCGCAGACCACCCTGTAGCCTCCAATAGCAAAGTGCGCTTTCAATCGCTGCGGGATGAAGAATTTGCTATAATCTCTCAGGGCTCTAATTTATGGCAGCAAACAGCTTTGCAATGCCGCCAGGCGGGCTTTGAACCCAGAGTATCCATCACCTGTTCCGACCTGTACTGCCTGATGAAGTACATCAGTGCAGGAATGGCCATCACTCTGGGCCCGGAAATCGCATGGAAGGATCTGGGTAAAGACAACGTGGTATTTGTTCCTACCGAGCCGGAGCTGTACCGGTCTACCTATGTGTTTTGGAACAGCCTGCGGACTCCATCCCGTCTCAGCATTGCCTACCGGGATTTTATGGTCGCATATTTTCAAGCACAGACCGTTTCAGTACCCACCCTCCCCCGGCTTCCAAATCCTGCCGATTCTTAAAATAAAAAACAGGCTGTGCGCGCCAAGATCCCCCAGATCCGGCACACACAGCCTGTTATTTTTTATCAGTCCAATTTCTCACCTTGGTCCCGGTAAGGGCTTTCCTCTGGGCTTTCCTTTCCCGCTTCCTTCTGATAGCGGTTCACTACACTAGCCGCCAGTTCTACCGGCAGCAGCGTTCCCGCACCGGCCACACATCCGCCGGGACAAGCCATGCCCTCCAGCAAATACCCATTGTATTTCCCGGCCTTCGCAAGGGTCATCAGCTTGCGACATTCCCGCAAGCCCTCTGCCCGGGCGGTCAGGACCTGCGCATCCGGGTCATTTTCCCGAATCAAATTGGCCACTGCACCCGCTACCCCGCCGGATACCGCAAAACCGCGGCCCGCTGCGGTGCCCTCGTTCAGGTCTTCCAGCTCCTCAATCGTCTCAAAATCCACTTCTTTTGCTTCAAACATTCCCTGCAGTTCTTCGAAGGTCAGCACAAAGTCCACGTCGGAACGGATATCCGCCCGGATGGCCTCCAGCTTTTTCGCGGCACAGGGACCCACAAAAACCACCTTGCAGCCGGGGTACTTTTTCTTCATCAGTCTGGCTGTAAAGACCATGGGTGTCAGCGTCATGGAGATATTGGATGCTTCCCCAGGGAATAACTTATAGATCATGGAATGCCAGGCGGGACAGCAGGAAGTAGCCATATACCTCTGCTCTGCCGGGACTTTCTCCACAAAGTCCTTGGCTTCCTCAATGGTACACATATCCGCGCCTACTGCCACCTCCACGATCCGTTCAAAACCCAGCTTCTTCATAGCCGCGATAAACTTTCCGGGGGTGGAATGTTTACCGAACTGGCCGATAAAGGCCGGGGCTACAATCGCGATTACCTTATCCCCCTGCAAAATGGACTGAATAACCTGGAATATCTGTCCCTTATCCACAATCGCGCCAAAGGGGCAGCTCACCAGACACTGTCCGCAGGCTACACACTTATCCTGATTGATCACTGCCCTGCCATACTCGTCCTGCTCGATGGCATCCATACCGCAGGCCACCTGACAGGGACGCTCCATGTGAATAATTGCATGGTAAGGACAGGCCTTGGCACACTTACCGCATTTAACGCACTTTTCCGGGTCAATATAACTCTTGCCATTGACAAAAGAAATTGCGTCCTTTGGACACACCTTCTGGCAGGAGGCAGCCAAACAGTTCTGGCAGCTTTCCGTAACCCGATACTGATTGGTGGGACAGGCATGGCAAGCATAGGGAATAATATTGATCAGCGGCGGCTCATAGTACTGTTCGGCTACCGCGGCGGCATCCATACCCTCTGTCATCAGATGCCGGGTCTGAACGGGACGTATATTCAGGCCCATAGCAAGCCGCACCCGTTCACTGGCAATAGCCCGCTCCAAAAACACGGACTCCCGGTGCAGTGGCTGATCACCTGGTACAATTACATATGGCAGTTCATCTACACGGTCATAGCCCTTACCGGCATATGCCAAACGCGCCACTTCTGTAAACACTTTTTTCCGTATATCTGTAATCAGAGACGGAATACCTCTCATTGGACGAAACCTCCTGTCACTGTCTTTGCTAATAATCTTGTATATCAGCCATCATTATAACATTTTCACCCAAATAGTCAAGCAATCCTCAAAATTCATCCCAAGCTGCTCTCTGAGGCATCATAGCTTACCAAGATATTATCAAGTGATATGGAGAACAAAAGGATAAACCCACCATTTTTGTGTATATTTAAAAAAGTAGTTGCAAAAAATAAAATGCCGTGCTATAATGCTTCGTGTCCGGCGCCAGGCGCCGCTGTATTGGGATGTCGCCAAGCGGTAAGGCACCAGACTTTGACTCTGGCATTCGTAGGTTCAAATCCTGCCATCCCAGCCATAAGATCCGCTAGCTCAGTTGGCAGAGCAATTGCCTTTTAAGCAATGGGTCCGGAGTTCGAATCTCCGGCGGGTCACCAAACGACATATTGTCGAACAAAGTAGCGTTCCATAAGGGACGCTATTTTGTTTTTGTCGAGTTTCTTTTATAAAGCAAGAGCAGACCGCCCTACATTGATTGTAGAGCGGTCTGTTTTGTTTGTTAAAACGGCATTTCTTCGCCAACGGGAACTTCGGCATATTTATCTGCCGAGAAGTTCGCATAGCAGCAAGACATTTTGTTTCCTTGTCCATTGTCGTTATAATAGACACAACAAATGGGGATGTGTTTTTCAAAAGCATCTTTAACGATTTTTACCATAGGGTTTATATATTTATTGTCGCCATACCCCGCTTTTCTGTAAACCATAATAAAAATGGTTTTGCTACTTTCATCGTTAAATGATTTCATTGAAATAGAAATGTAAGATTTGTCGGGGTTATCAATCAAGTTTGAAATGTAACCACCTAAAAAATAATTTTCGTATTTGTTTTTTAATTTTTGTGTAAGCATAAATACAAACACTCCTTTTAATTTATTTACTTAAACTTTTTTAATCTAAAAAGGAGTATATTCGTTATCTGTTGTAAGGTATTTAACTTCTTAACCCAATTAAGTTATATATCTAAATAAAGCCTTTCTATAAGGGTTATAACTAAAACCTTTTTCAAAGTAATCCACCTATTTACCTTTGTTTAAGAGATTTACCTATATACCTTATTATTAAGTGATTTACCTAATAACTTATAGTAAGTTAATATCTATATAACCTAAAAAAGTTATATACCTATAATACCTAAAAGTTAAGTATATATAACTATATAACTTATAAAAAATCAAATTGCAAGTATTTTTGACCCCTTTTTATAATTTTTTAAAATTATTTTTTGCTATGCAAATATACAGACTCAAGGTCTTTGCGGTCAAAATTATGGCCGAGCGCCACCATTGTCTTTTGAACCCCGTTTTTCTCGGCAAACTCCTCTGCCCATAACTTGCGGATAGAGTGAACACCGCTTTTGATTTCGCCGTTCGGGGTGCGGAGGTTCAATTTTTCACAGCGCCGACGAAGATAGCGATTGACAGACCCCTTTTTGACCGAGAAAACACGGTCACTTCCAGATTTTCCTTTTATTTGTTGACGGAGCAGTTTTGCCGTTTCTTCGCTCATAGGCAACACCCTTGTTCTATTTCCTTTGTCCTTGTAAATGGTTATTTCGCCGTTCTTAAAGTCTATATGACGGACTTCGAGTCGTTCAAGGGTGTTGACCCTTACCCCCGTTTGATATGCGAATTTCAAGGCGGTAAGACTATCACAAGAACGAGGTGCATCAAGTATCTTTTGCATTTCTTCACGAGTGAAAGAGTATTGCTTTATCGTTTCGGTTTTCTCAATTTTGCTTTCATCAACCGACACTGAATAATCGGTGCGGATATTAAAAGTCTTATTCGCACACTTTGAGATTTTTAGCAAATTACTTTGATAGGTCTTAATCGTTTTCAAAGAGCAACCTTCAGCTGACTTTCGCTCAATGTAGGATTGGCACATGTCGGGGGTTATTTGCTTTACTTGTTTAACCCCGTACTCGTTTTTTATAAAAGCGGCAAAGTCGTGTGCAAAGTCTTTGAGGTTGCTTTTAGCAGACAATGATTTGACAATATGACCGCTATCTGATTCGGGATTTTGCTTATCTCCGTGTTTATTAAAATGATGTCGGTAATTTAAATCAATCGCACTGTTGAATTGGTAAAAAAGTGATTTTGACATTTTTGTCGCCCCTTTCGTTGTTGGTGTCGTCATTGTCAAGCGAACGCCGAGCGTCCGCTCGTTAATGACGACATATTTTATCTATAAGGAAAGGGCACCGAACCAATGTCCGACACCCTTTATGTATCGTTATATTGTTCAGATGAAAGGCAAACGGTGCCGTCGCACCTTGCCCCAAAACAACGGCAAATGCCGTTGATAAACCGACCTATCGTGTCGGTTAAGTGTCGCACAACCGCCCCACGATAAAGGGCGATTAAGGGCGAACGTCATGGTGGTGTGCCTTTGAGGTCATTTACAACAAAGCGGTGGCACACAACACACGACTTGGGATTGATGTGTGTAGTTTTCTTGTTTGTGTGATTTTCAAAGATATAAAATATTCCTCCTTCGTTTTGTTCTCTAATATTGCTCCTGCATTGTATTATTGAATACAATGACAGCATGACACACTTTTCAAAGAAATGCAAGAAAAAAGGGTTATGACATTTCTGCCATAACCCTTTAAACTAATACAAGCGAGTTGTTAAAAAAGATTATTCAATTTCAATACCAAACCGAGAATCATTCCAACAACGGAAACAACAATTAGCGCAATTAAGAACACCAAGGACCATTTTTTATCATTTGCACAGTTGATAAACTTTTTCTTTTTCACAAGAGTGCATTTGTTCATCAAAAAGGCTTTTACTTCGTCAACACTTGCATTAAGATTGTCTTTTTCAATTGTAACGTGCAAATTGTGTTGAAGATGAAGCAAGATAAAGTTTTTTGTTTCATAGAACTTCGTTATTTGATGATAAAAATATTCTCTTTTTAGTTCGTCAACATGTGAAACGATTTTATCCTCGAAAAGTTCATAATTCAAGGTGCTTTCTTTTCCTGCTGAAATTAAATTTCGTTCATAGTTGATTTTGATTGACTTTTTAGTCCGAAAATATGTTAAAAGCATTAAGAACGATATGAACGGACCGAAACCAACAACAATATCATAATTACCAACTAAAAGATTTATGCCGATTAAATAGGCGACTAAACAAAAGAAAACCAAAAATATCTTTTTCGTTCTGTTATAACTAACGGAACAAAAATCATAAAACAATTCTTTGTTCATCAAAAACTTTGAACTGTAAATAGGTTTTTTTACTTCCTCGTTCTCAACATTAACGTTTACATTGTTTTCGTTCATAGAGGAAAACCTCCTTATATGTATTTTTATTTATTATACCACAAGTAAAAAGTGATTGCAATGCCTTTTGGGTATTGGCTTTAAAAACCCGTTATGGTATAATGTATTATATAGAAAGTGAGGGCTTGCAATGAAAAAAGCAGTTATTTATGCAAGATACAGTTCCCACAAGCAAAGAGAAGAGTCCATTGAAAGACAACTTGAAATCTGCCACAAGTTTGCAGAAGACAACGATTATGAGGTCATTGCGGAATACTGCGACCGAGAGCAATCGGGCAGAACCGACAACCGCTTGAACTTTCAAAAGATGATGAAAGATGCCGAGCGGAGAGAGTTCGATGCCGTTATCATTCTGAAACAAGACCGCTTTGCGAGAAATCGTGCAGACAGTCAGCAAAACAAACTGCGGTTAGGTCTGTATAATATACGGGTGCTATCGGCAACCGAACCAATCCCCGAAGGTTCAAGCGGTATCTTAATGGAGTCGCTTTTAGAGGGTATTGCCGAATACTATTCCGCCGAGTTGTCCGAAAAGGTTACTAGCGGAATGAGAAAGAATATTTTGAAAGGCACGGCAAACGGCAGTTATAGACCCTATGGGTATGACATTGTAGAAAAGAAATATGTGGTCAACCCCTACGAAGCCGAGGTTGTGCAAAAGATATTTGAGAAATATGCCAACGGCGACACAGTAAAGTCCATTATTGAATACTGCTGCGACCGAGGATATAAGACCGCACAAGGCAGAGATTTCGGTTACTGCTATATTGAGCGAATACTCAAAAACAAAAAGTATATCGGTATATACTCTTGGGCAGACATAGAAAAGTCCGACAGTATTGAGGCCATTATTGACGAGCGACTCTTCAATAAGGTGCAAAAGCGGATTGAGGAAAATGCCAACACGGGAGCAAGGGAAAATGCGGTGGTTGACTATGTTTTGAGTGGCAAGGCATATTGCGGTCATTGTGAGCAACCCTTGGTGGCAGACTCGGTTACAAAGACCATTAAGAACCCGAAGCCCGAACCGAAAAAGGAAATCTTGGACTTTAATCTGCTTACTTTTGACAAGATAAGCGAACTGCTCTCAGAAGAACCCGAACCGCAACCCCAAGCACCTGCCAATAAGAAGATATACCGCTACTATGTTTGCAGAGGCAGAAAGGAAAAAGCATTTCTTAATGGTTGCCACAAGAACCGCCTTGACAAAGACAAGTTGGAAAATGCCGTCATTGAGTACACCGCCAAGCAGTACCTCTGCGACGAGAACATAGAGGAACTTGCAAAAGCGATTTACAAGGTGCAGAGCAGAGTCACAAGCAACCCAAACATACAGGAACTTGAATACAAGATACTTGAAGAAGCCAAGAAGATTGAGAACCTTTATGTTATGGTTGAGTCGGGTAAGTTCTCAAATCATACCTTTGACAGAATACAACAGGCAGAACTGCGAAAGGAAGATTACGAAAAAGAGTTAAGGCGGATAAAGAGAGAAATGCCGAGACTCGAGCTTGAGCAGATACGGGAAAAGCTCGGTTTGATACGGGTAACAATGGAGTCGTATGTGAAACACGGCACAATCCCGATTAAACTCAAAAAGGCATTTTGCGATGCCTTTATTGAAAAGGTCTATGTTTTTGACGATGACGACGGCGACGACGGAAACGGAAAGAACAAAAAGACACGGGTCAAGATAATATTTGACGCTTTTGAGTCCGAGGGTTTGCTCGGGTTCGACGAAGCCGAAATTGAAATCAGTTCGAAAATGGAAACACTTGGTTCACCAAAAAAGCAGACGCCCCTATGGGGTGTCTGCTTTTTTGCCGCCGGAGATTCGAATAATTCAATCCGACAGTCCGGTGGACTGTCGATGGCCGGGTAAGGGCCCCGGCCACACAACTATTTTCCGCAATACGGAAAATGCATACGATCGACGGCGGGTCACCAAAAAAGCAGATGTCCCTATGAAATGTCTGTTTTTTCGCTGGAAATCCGAATAGTCAAAGCCACCGGCTCAGCCGGTGGCTTTGACTTATGCTTCTATATCTACATGCTGTTTCTCGTGCTGGGTCCCAAAATAGAAGGACACCACCATAGAAATAATGATCATCACATTATCCGCGCTGATACTGCCCCGCAGTGCCAGCGCCGCAAACACCGCAACCACCACCAAGGTGACAATGGTTTTTACCTTTAATAAAGCCGCCAGATTTTTAAGAATCATCTTCACACACTTCCCCTCCTTAATACTGATGATATGCTTTTAATTCCTTCAGTACCCCATAGATATTGCTGATCTCATTTTCCACCACAGGCATACGATGGGCAAAGTTGTTATGCTCCCGCACCTCCCGGGTCAGCTCCTCGATCTTGGTATCCGTCACCGCCTGGGCAACCGCTGCGGCCTTTTCCGTCTTTTTAGCCGTGGCAAGGCAGGTAATGACAACACCCGCCAGAGACAGGCCGCCGGTGATCAGGGCAACAATAATCGCCTCACTCATGTACAGCCCTCCCTCACTCTACATCAACATGAACGTATGCAGAGTCAATTGCGTAGGTGTAGCGGACCCCGGGCAGGGTCTTCACATAGGCCAGAACCTCTGCGGCAGAGCGCCCGCTGATTCTAAAGTCCGCAGCCTTGCCGAGCAGATGCCTACTCTGCGCAATGCCCCCGATAATGGCGTTACGCTTTTCACACCGCACACCGGAGCTGACGATCCCTGCAGCACCAAAGTGCCCCCGAACCTCATCCAGAATCGAAAGCACCCGGGGATTCATCTCAACCGGGAATCCGTTGCAGTGCGCGCCTGCGCAGGTGCACCGGAACTCTTCCCGGTCAAAGTATTTTACAGAATCCCAGTGAACTTCGGGCTGCTCATCATTGTAAACAGCCTCTTTGATCCTCACTTCGGTCTTTGGTCCAAAGATCCCATCGCCCTCCAGACCGTAGTCCTTCTGAAAAGCAGTTGTTGCGGCTTTGGATGCTGCGCCGAAGATCCCATCGATCGCTCCGTTGTAGTACCCCAGATAGCTCAAAAGGCTCTGCTTCTGCTTGTTAGTCATTGTTTTCTCCCTCCATCTCATAAATTACCCACAGGCGCTCAGTTCCTATAGTGCCAGGCTCCCAGGTGTTCTGACCGGAATGTACGGACTTCCAGAGCTGGCCATTGTGGCTGACGATCGCACCGGGCTGGTACTTATTGCTGATACCGTCCCACGCGGTCCAGGCTTCGTACTCCTCCGTCTCTGCGTCACCCTCGGAGGTATCTTCCTTGGCTGCCAGGGCCTTTTCCACGGCTGTTACTCTATCCGCCAGGTTCTGGATCAAAGCCAGCGTTTCCGGGCGCTCTGCGGAAGCGGTGGCGTTCTGCTGGGTCATTGCCAACAGTTCGTCCATCTGCTCCTCGGTCAGATCGCCCAGGATGTACAACTTCTTGACCTTGTGCTGGATTTCCGCCAGCTTATAGCCGCCGGCAGCGATTACGCTCTTAATGATTTCATACATAGATTTGTCCTCCTTATGTGTTGTTTAAAACAGCCGCCGCAATTGCAGCAATTTTGTTGTCAATATACAGTTTCGTGTCAGCTACATAGCTTAGCTCCATGTGTGCCCCGCCGTCGTTATGTACCGTGGTGTTGGGCTTGTTGGTATGCAAAGCGGCATAGGCTGCCAGTTCCTCTGCCGGGATCGGTGTTTCGATGGGCGTAACAAGCTGGAATAGGCATGTAATCGGGTTACTTGCCAGTTTTTCTTTGAGCGCTACCGATTTGCTATCGCCGTTACAGTCTTCGTCATATATGTATACATTTCCCTGAGACGATACAGCGATGCCTGTAATACAGTCATAAGTTCCCGTTCTGCCCTCCGCTACTAACGGATAATGAGAACAGAAACCATTAGCCGCTTTGCGTTCTGTGTTTCCCACTATAACCCCGCTCAGCAATTTTGTTCCGTGTCTATAAACTCCGCTCGTTCCTGTTAAATAGCCGCCCCAGCCTTCATCTTCCGAACCGTCAAATATAACCTGGGTAATCCTCTGCACATCCACACCCCTGGCCCAGTCCCGATAGTTGGCAATATACTGTTGCCCGTTTTCATCGGTATAGTTGCCGCCGGATGTCACAGGGATTCCAGGCAGACCGTTGAGGGTGGCAAAGGTTAGGGTTTGGGCTTTATACGGTTCGTAGGCGGTTACGGTTGTGCCACGCTCAATCTGCGGCTTGAATACCAGCTTGCTAACTGTTACACCCGGCCTGACCCGAATAACAACGCCTGTACATGAAGCTGTTCTCGGTGCAGATCCAGTGGTACCGCTTCCGTAATCCGATGCATACAAACCGTCGCCATTATCTATTGCTTTAAGGGCATATGTATCTGCACTGCCGCCTACTGGGCAGCCGCTTATTGTGTATGTTCCTTTTGGCAAAAACAAACCCTCTGTTTTATGGTCACGCGCGCAGCTAAAATACGCATCTGCTGTCGCTGTACCATCTGCAGTTATTGTACCGTCTCCATTGTCGGTAAATGTGATTCCGTTAATCGTCTTGGTTGTCTCATAGTAGGGATAAGGCAGCAGATTCTTTCCCGCCACGGTCAGGCCCACACTGCCACTGTCACCAACGCTGACCTGCGGCACAGGGTTATCCGGGCTGGGCGTGCCGTCTTGGGTGGTTTTGCCAAACACCTTCAAGCCCTGCACCAGCCGGTCGCTGGCATCGGATACAGCGATCACCTCCCCGGAGGCCTCACACACAATGGCCGGTGCGTCTGCGGTAGCGGCTTCGTGGACGGCCGCCAGAGCTTCCCCAGCCGCTTCCAGGAAGGCCGCCTGTTCCGCCTCTACCTTCTGGGTAAATGCTTCATAGTCAGCCTCCGCCTGGACAAAAAAGTCTTCCATGGCCTGGTTGACCGCTTCCATGTTGGAATAGTTATAGTAGTCATTGGAGATCCCTCTGCCCGCCGCCGGGTTCGGCTCCACCAGAATGGCAAAGCCAAAGGTAGCAAGCTGATTTAGATTCTTATCCTGGAACACGATCACCATGTCCACCTTCCCTGCCGCGGTCAGCGCTTCCGGGGCAAGGATCGCCGTTACCACATTCCCGGATACAGAACAAGCCGGACTTCCGTCGGGCAGCTTGTCATACCAACCCTTCTTTCCGTCCGGCTTTTTAAATGCTACTGAAATTGCTGTATCTGCAGGCGGCTCCCATGCCACACCGCCCGCCGTCAGCGTCACCGCCACCGCCCGGGTGTTGCTGTCGCACTGCACCGCATGGATCGGCGCCAGCACCACCCGATCCACCAAATCAATTTTTAATGATTTCGTAATTACCATTCAGAACCCTCCTAAATCACACCGATTACTTCTTTGAGCTGCAAGCGGGTACCGGCTCCAATACCGCCAGATGTATACACATCCTGCACGCCCGCATCCACCAGTGTCCAGGTATCACCGGAGAATGTGATAGACACAAAATACAGCTGCTTATACGCCGTCTCTGTACCACACCAGCCGCCAACGCCGTAGATCGTGTTTCCATGCTTGTATGCCAGCACCACAGAGGGCGAATTCCCGGAGCTGGATCCCAGCTTTATTGCAAACAGGTCGTAGTTGGCAGTGTTGGGCACATCAAAGGTGCCGCCCATGGATACCGAACCGGAGTATAGTACCTTTTTGCCGGGGTTGATCTTGCTGCAGCCTAAGGAAGCCGCAGCAAGGCTGTTGAATACGGAAAACCCAGAAGCGATCACGCTTTCGGCGTCCACAGTATTACCGCTAAACTCCACAGCCCCGGACGAATCTACCCAGAAGTAACCTGCTACCTTATCGCCCGACCAAAGCCGAACGCCTGCACTGTCATTGTTTGCATACGAGTCTACCTTTAGAGCCTGCCCCTGACTCAGCAGCTTGAGAAAAACACCGGAAGGTTCACTGTAGGAGCTGTCAGTAAATGTTTCCTGCAGCAGGCCGATCAGTTCACCGTTGGTGCTGTATATCCTCATCTCCGCGGTTTCAGCATTACCGTACCGCTTGGCTTCCACAGAAAACACATCGGAAGCACCCACCGAATCTCCACGTACCGCTACACCATTTGTGGAGATCCCAGTATTGAAGACTGGGCCAGCGGCACCGGCTGAAAGGTCGATTTGAATCTTGCCGTCTTCGGATTCAATTGCCCCCGCTTTGAACAAGAGGCCATAAAGAACGCCCACGAGGATCGCAGAAGCATTAATAGCAAGCTTTCCATTCTCGTCCAGATAGATACCCTCATCCACCCATTCATTGGTGAGCCGTTTCAGCAGTTCCAGCTGATTCAGTTTTTCGTTTTCTTCATCCGTGTATTTCTTG
>JAZNIG010000110.1:0-35550 GCA_045577355.1 Faecousia sp.
ACCTTTAGCTCAGTTGGTAGAGCAACTGACTCTTAATCAGTGGGTCCCCGGTTCGAGTCCGTGAAGGTGCACCAATGGCCCATTGGTCAAGTGGTTAAGACAGCGGCCTCTCACGCCGTTAACATCGGTTCGAATCCGGTATGGGTCACCAAGAGTTGTTTCGAGCGAAAGCTCTTAACATAAAAGATGGTCAACAGCCATCCAAATAAGTTCGTATTGATTGTCATGTGGGTCCACCTGTTCCCATCCCGAACACAGAAGTTAAGCACATGTACGCCGACAATACTTGGCGGGCGACTGCCCGGGAAGATAGGTAATGCGAACACAAAAAAGAGTCAGGAGAAATCCTGGCTCTCATTTTTTATCCGTGGGACGGTGGACGGTCCACCTGTTTCCTGTTGCGGTGCCCGATAAAATCATCGGGCTTACGCTTATCCTTGATTTTATCGACCGCTGCCACTCGCTCGGGTCACTTCATCCGCCACCGGCGGCGTTCCCCTCGCTCCCCATCCCGAACACAGAAGTTAAGCACATGTACGCCGACAATACTTGGCGGGCGACTGCCTGGGAAGATAGGTAACGCGAACACAGAACCTCACTACTTACGTAGTGAGGTTTTTATGTTTAGAACATACAGATTTCTACCCGTTTCCTATTGGAACTTTTTGCTACTAATACTTGCATTTTTGTGATATAATGCAATGACAGGGAGTGAAATTAAGCTTCCTATTTTACTGGAACCAGAGCAATCGTTTGTTTGTGATATTTTGAAACAATTTTATGAAGCAATTGAGGGAAATGGCTTTTCTTACCATTATTTTTAAACATTGGGTGCGAATTTAAAGAATATTAATAAAATAGTACTTTCGTTTTTGCCTTGAGTATGTTATAATACCATGAACAATGCTGTGTACATATTCTAACTGATGAACATAATTTTTACCATGCGAGCCAAAAGGCGTGTGCAATGGAGGGAATACGATGGCAAAGAATAATAAGAAAAGGAAAAGTGCTCCCCGGCAGAACTGGAAGCCCCATTGGGTGCTACAGTTACTCTACCGGATATGGAGAGGCGTTTTTGCTTCGTTTAAAATTGCGTTTGGTGCAGCGGCTACAGTGCTTCTGATCGGTGTGATCTGTGGCTTTGTATTTGTAGGCACTTTGGGCGATTATCTACAGAATGATATTCTGCCCATGGCGAATCTGGATGTGACAAACTATGACTATGAGCAAAATTCGTACCTTTACTATGTGGATTCGGAAGGTCAGATCCAGGAATATCAGAAAGTGTTCGCTGAGACTAGCAGCGCTTGGGCCAGTTATGCGGATATTCCCCAAAATCTGATCAATGCAGCAATTGCCATTGAAGATCATCGGTTTAATGAGCATCAGGGCGTAGACTGGATCACCACCGTAAAGGCTACTGCCAGAATGTTTTTTGGCGATGCCTCTGCGGGTGGCTCCAGCATTACTCAGCAGCTGATTAAAAATATGCTGCTTACTGAGGATGACAGTGCGGATGATGTTACAGTCCAGCGTAAGGTTCTGGAAATATTCCGTGCGATCCAACTGGAAAAGTCCTATGATAAGCAAACAATTATGGAGTTGTATCTGAACTTCATTTATTTGGGCCAGGGATGCCGTGGGGTTCGGTCAGCCGCTGAGGTTTATTTCGGTAAGGAGTTGGAGATGCTGAGCTTGGCAGAGTGTGCCAGTTTGATCGGTATTACCAATAACCCGTCTTTGTTCGATCCCTACAGCGATGATGTCTATACCTATAAAGGGGAAGAGATGAACGGTATGCAGCGTAATCGTCACCGGCAGTTGCTGGTGCTGGGCGCTATGCTGGAATATGGGCTGATCACCAGAGATGAGTATGACCAGGCTGTTGCGCAGGAAATCGTCCTGAAAAACGGTATCGACGATGAGGATCGCATGGCCCTGTGCCCCAATACAACGTGCGGCTACAAGAATATTGTTGCTACCTTTACAGAAAAGGGCGGTGTCCATTATTGCCCTGTGTGTAATACAGAGACTTCAGTGGATAAGAGTGCATCCCAGAACACATATAGCTGGTTTACTGACCTTGTTCTGGAAGATGTAGCTAAGGAAATGGCCAAGTCCAGCGGTATGGCTTGGAATGATGCCACCGAAACTCTGATGAAGCAGCAAATCCAGAAGGGCGGCTATCACATCTACACCACATTGGATATGCAGGTTCAGGAACAGGTGGACCGGATCTATACGGATTTGTCGCAAATTCCGGATGTTCGAAGCGGTCAGCAGCTACAGTCTGCCATTGTAATTGTGGATAACAGGTCCGGTGATATTGTGGCACTGGCCGGTGGAGTTGGGGAAAAGGAAGGCTACTATAGCTGGAATCGTGCTACCGATTCCCGGCTGCAGTCCGGTTCCTCTATCAAGCCCTTGAGTGTTTACGCACCGGCGTTTGAGCTGGGGGCAATTACACCTGCTACAGTTATTAAAGATCTGCCTCTTATGTATGAAGGGCTTGAGGGAACGGAGGACACTGAAGCAAGAGTCAGTGCTTGGCCTTTGAATGATGATCGAAGATACCAATATGCCCGGACAGTTTTCAGCGGTGTTGTGTCTTCTGTTAATGCGGTTGCTGCCAACACACTGGATATGATCGGTATCAATTATTCCTATGACTTTGCCAAACATAAATTTGGCCTGTCTACCTTGGTGGATAAGTACGTGGACAATGCCGGTATGGACCACACGGATATAAGTGCTGCACCATTGGCGTTGGGCGCGCAGACCTGGGGTGTAACTGTTCGGGATATGTCATCTGCTTTTTCTACGTTCTCCAACCATGGAACACACCGGGAGGGTAGAACCTTTACAAAGGTGTATGACAGTAAGGGAACCCTTGTGATGGATAATGTGCAGGAGTCCACGGACTTGCTGAGCGAAAAAACCGTGGACTATATGAACTACTGCCTGAACAATGCGGTTATGAGCGGCACCGGCTGGGAAGCCAGAATTAATGGAATTGACACAGCAGGCAAAACTGGCACCACTGGCGATAATAAGGATAAGTGGTTCTGTGGTTTTACCGGCTATTATACCGCTGCTGTATGGTGCGGATTTGATACTCCCGAGTATATTCGTGCAGACGGCAATCCTGCTGCGCAGCTTTTTAAAAAGGTTATGCAGCCGCTTCACAGCGGAAAAACCAATGTGAAGTTATACGATGAGACGAAGATGGAGGAGATCACCGTCTGTCTGGATTGCGGCAAGCTGGCAACACAGGCTTGTGCCAATGATGTTCGAGTAGGGCTGGAGAGCGGCTTTAGCCGAGTTGCGAAGGCTTTGGTTTACAAAGAAGATGTGATCACCGAAACCTGCGACTGCCATGTAGAAATGGATTACTGTATGAGCGGTAATGGTGTTGCGAATGTTTATTGTAAGCATTTTGCACAGGTGGATACTTCTGTGGTGATCCAAAAGAAATCCCTTGTGAGGATGACGCAGGAAAAAATCGATGATTTGATCAAGGCAAAGGATTTTAAACTCAACACGGCTTATTTGATGGATGAATATGTCTATCTTGTGGGGGGTGGCGAGCAGACAGTATCCTTTAAGGGCTTTAATAATGATATCAATCAGTCTGCGGATTTGCCCTATAAGGGCTGCACGGTTCACACGCAACAGGCGTGGGAGCGGTATCAAGCCCAGCATCCGACTGTTCCTGATATGACAGAGCCTGATACAGTGCCTGATAATGAAACTGAGGGCTGGCATTGGAATTGGTTTGATTGACACAGTGAGGAGATAGAAATGATCTGGATTTCCGATGAATGGAAGGAATATGAGGTGCTGGATGCTGCGGACGGTGAACGGCTGGAGCGGTGGGGGAAGTACTTGCTGGTCCGACCGGATCCCCAAGTGATCTGGAGCACACCTCATACAAATCCGGGATGGAAAAAGTATGATGCCCGGTATGTGCGTTCCTCCACAGGCGGCGGACACTGGACTGATCATAGCTTGCCGGAGCGGTGGCAGATCCATTATAAGGACTACCTGACCTTCAATGTAAAGCCTATGAATTTCAAACACACCGGCGTGTTTCCGGAGCAGGCTGCTAACTGGGATTTTATCCGGGAGAAGGTAGCCTCTGCGGGACGGCCGGTCAGAGTGCTGAACCTGTTTGCTTATTCAGGCGGTGCCACACTGGCTGCTGCAGCAGGCGGGGCGGAGGTCTATCATGTGGATGCCTCCAAGGGTATGGTAGCATGGGCCAAAGAAAATGCCCAGGCATCAGGTCTTGCTGACCGGCCAATTCACTGGATTGTAGATGATTGTGGAAAGTTTATTCAACGGGAAATCCGACGGGGGCGCCGCTATGACGGTATTATTATGGACCCACCCAGCTATGGACGGGGGCCCAGCGGTGAGATATGGAAGATGGAGACCAGCTTTTATCCTTTCCTGCTGGAGGTAGGGAAGCTGCTAACGGACAATCCCTTGTTTGTAATTATTAATTCTTACACAACAGGCCTGGCTCCTTCTGCAGTTGGCTACGCATCCGATGCGGTGTTCAGTTCCGTTCATGGCGGAAGAACAGCGGTGGGCGAGTTGGGGTTACCGGTACGCACTACCGGCCTGATACTGCCCTGCGGCGCAGCAGGAAGATGGACACCCTGATGGGAGGTAAACAATTGAGCACGGCGATCAACGTTGAGCACTTGGCATACAGTTATCCGGGCGTGGACGACACGCCCGGCGTTGCCGTATTTGAGGATTTGAATCTTCAGATACAGGAAGGCACTTTTGTGGCTATTCTGGGTAGCAATGGATGCGGAAAATCTACGCTTGCTAAGCACTTCAATACAATTTTACTGCCCTGCGGCGGAAAGGTCTATGTCTGCGGTATGGATACCGCGGATGAGGACAAGTTGATCCGCATTCGCCGTAATGTGGGCATGGTTTTTCAGAATCCGGACAATCAGATTGTTGCCAATGTGGTAGAGGAGGATGTAGCCTTCGGGCCGGAAAATCTGGGCATCTCCAGCCCCATGATCCGTCAGCGTGTGGATTATGCACTAAAGCAGGTGGGGATGTATGAATATCGGGAACATTCCCCCCATCTTTTGTCCGGTGGACAGAAGCAACGTGTGGCAATTGCAGGTGTGATTGCAATGGAACCCAAGTGTATTGTTCTGGATGAGCCTACAGCTATGCTGGATCCCAAGGGCAGAAAAGAGGTTATTCAGACTGTTACCAGTCTGAATAGGGAAAAGGGTATTACAGTTGTGCTTATTACACACCACATGGATGAGGCAGCGCAGGCCCAGCGGGTTGTGGTTCTGGACAAGGGAAATGTGGCTCTGGACGGTACACCGAGGGAGGTTTTCTCTCAGGTAGAGAAATTGCACAACATGGGTCTGGCAGCACCGGACACGGTGGAACTATGCTGGGCGCTGAATCAAAACGGATTTACATTGCCGCTGGAGCGGCTGAACGCCGAAGAATGTGCGCAGACACTTTATGAAGAATTGAAGGTCTGACCCACTGGAGGAATTAAAATTGGCACCTATCTTACAGGTTACAAACTTACAGCATATATACAGCGCCGGAACGCCCTTTGAACATGTGGCTTTGGATAATGTATCCTTTGCGGTGGAGCGGGGGGAGTTTATCGGCGTGATCGGTCATACCGGTTCCGGAAAGTCTACGCTGATGCAGCACCTGAATGGCCTGTTAAAACCCACCTCTGGAAGTGTCTGTCTGGATGGCAGGGATATCTGGTCGGAAAAGACGTTGACCAGGCAAAGCAGGTTTCGGGTGGGACTAGTGTTCCAGTACCCGGAGTATCAGCTTTTTGAGGAAACGGTCTATAAGGATATTGCTTTTGGTCCGAAGAATATGGGCCTTTCCCCGGAGGAAGTGGACCGCCGTGTACAGGAGGCTGCGGGTTTTGTGGGAATTACCCAGGCCCAGCTTCAGGTATCGCCCTTTGATCTGTCCGGCGGCCAGAAACGGCGTGTAGCCATTGCAGGTGTGATTGCTATGGAGCCGGAGGTCCTGATTCTGGATGAGCCCACTGCAGGCCTGGATCCGGAGGGCAGGGAGGAAATCCTTTCTAATATTGAAAATTACCGAAAAGCGAAGAATGCTACTATTATGATGGTTACCCATTCCATGAGTGATGTTGCCAAATTGGCCGAGCGCCTGCTGGTTATGAGCGGTTCTCGGTTGGTAATGGATGGAACACCGAAAGAAGTGTTTGCCCGGGCGCAGGAACTGTTGGATATGGGACTGGATATCCCGGAACTTACCAGAGTGTTTATGAAGTTGGCGCAGATGGGATTGCCTGTGGAGCCTGTGTATACCATGGAGCAGGCAGTTGATGCGCTGAAGCGGCTGAAGGGGGGACAATCCTATGCTTAAGGACATTACCCTGGGCCAATATTTCCCAGGAAATTCCCCAATCCACCGTTTGGACCCCAGAACCAAGCTGATCATGCTGATAGTATATATCGTGGTATTGTTTGCGGCAGGAAATTGGCTGTCTTACGGTGTGGTCTTTGCGTTTCTGGCAGTGACCATTGGGGTTTCCGCAACACCATTGAAATCTATTGTAAGGGGCTTGAAGCCGCTGGTGCTGATTTTGGTATTTACAGGCGTTTTAAACCTGTTTTTTACCGGCGGCGAGACGGTGTTAGTCTCCTTCTGGAAGATCACCATTACCCTTGAGGGTGTGAAGCGGGCATTTTTTATGGTGGTACGGATTTTGCTGCTGATTTCCGGCACTTTTTTGCTAACCTATACCACATCGCCCATTGCTCTGACTGATGGTCTGGAGTCTTTGCTGGGGCCACTGAAAAAACTGCACCTGCCGGTCCATGAGCTTTCTATGATGATGTGCATTGCATTGCGGTTTATCCCAACTCTGATCGAGGAAACGGATAAGATTATCTCTGCCCAAAAGGCAAGGGGTGCAGATTTTGAGACAGGAAAGCTACTGCAGCGGGTGAAGGCATTGGTGCCGATTCTGGTGCCTTTGTTTATCAGTGCGTTCCGCCGGGCCGATGAATTGGCAACCGCTATGGAGTGCCGCTGCTATCAGGGTGGCGACGGCCGGACAAAAATGAAGCTGCTGCGCTATAAACTGCGGGATGTAAAGGCCTTCATGGCGGGGGCATTACTGATTGTGGTGGTGCTGGTTCTGCGGAATTTCAGCCTGTGAGGTAGTTATGCGAAACATTGCTTTGTTTTTGACCTATGAGGGCACAGCTTACCATGGCTGGCAGATGCAGAAAAATCTGCCTACTGTCCAGCAGACTTTAGAAAAGGCCATCGCTATGGTAGTAGGTCACAGTGTCCATGTGACCGGCTGCGGCCGGACAGATGCAGGTGTACATGCCCGCTGCTATGTAGCTAACTTTCGCACCAGCTCTACCATCCCGGTTGAAAGGCTTCCTTATGCCCTGAATACCCACCTTCCGGTGGATATCGCAGTGACTAAGGCGTTTGAAGTTCATGAGAATTTTAATGCGATCGGTTCCTGCGCCCGGAAGGAATACACCTATACCATCTATAATTCCCGGCTTCGGGATCCGTTCTATGTAAATCGTGCATGGTTTTATCCCAAGCATCTGGACGAGAAAATTATGCAGGCGGCGGCCAGTCAATTTGTAGGGACCCATGATTTTGCCGCAGTACGCAGTGTGGGAACCGATGTCAAGTCTACAGTCCGAACCGTATATTATTATAATGTGGAGCGGCACGGGAACTTGATTGAGCTGAAGGTTTGTGCCAACGGTTTTTTATACAATATGGCCCGGGCTATGGCGGGTACAGTGGTCTATGCCGCGGAAGGCAAGATCGCGCCGGAACAGATAGGAAAGCTTTTGGAATCCGGAAACCGGACTGCGGCCGGCCCAACAGTGCCTGCCGGTGGGCTGTACATGACCCACCTGTGGTATGATGATGGCATTGAACGATTTGAGTGCTATGAAAATTCATAATTTGTTTTTTCTTTTGCGGAAGATCTGTGATAGAGTATCGCAGAGACAAATTTCCGCACGAAACGGAGTGAGAAGCGTATGCAGCCTAAGATGTGTACAAAGTGCAAGAAAAATGTAGCCGTAGTATTCATTACTAAAATAGAAAACGGCGTTACCATGAATGAAGGCTATTGTCTGAAGTGTGCCCGCAGTTTGGGAATCCCCCAGATTGAAGCGGCAGTAAAACAAATGGGCTTTTCAGAAGAGGATCTGGATAACCTGTCTGACGAGATGGGCAGTATTTTCGGACAGCGGGATGAAGAGGGAACAGAGGGGGATGAACGGGAAAGTCAGACCGCTACATTCCCGCTTCTGAATCAGCTCTTTGGGGCTGCCGGACATTTGGAAAAGTCCGATGTGCCTGCGAAAAATGAGGAGTCTGGCAAGGAGAAAGAGCAGGGGAAGACCGCCAAGAATAAAAAGCATAAATTTTTGGACAGCTACTGCATGGATCTGACAGGCAGAGCGCGGGAAGGGAAGCTGGACAAGGTGATTGGTCGTGATGTGGAAACAGAACGGGTCATTCAGATTCTCAACCGGCGGCAGAAGAATAATCCTTGTCTTATCGGTGAACCCGGCGTTGGCAAGACTGCCATCGCAGAAGGCTTGGCCCAGCGGATTGCAGATGGTCAGGTGCCCTATAAGCTGCGGGATAAGGAAGTGTTCCTGCTGGATCTGACCGCGTTGGTGGCTGGAACCCAGTTTCGGGGCCAGTTTGAGAGCCGTATGAAAAGTCTGATCTCGGAGATCAAAGCGTGTGGCAATATTATCCTTGTCATTGACGAGGTCCACAATCTGGTGGGTGCGGGCGATGCAGAAGGGTCAATGAATGCAGCCAACATCCTGAAGCCTGCCTTGTCCCGGGGTGAGATCCAAGTCGTTGGAGCTACCACCTTTAATGAGTACCGCAGGCATATTGAGAAGGATGCGGCCTTGGAGCGGCGTTTTCAGCCAGTCTCGGTGGCGGAGCCTACTATTGAGGAAGCCTGCCAGATTATGCAGGGTATTGCCAAAAGCTATGCCCAGTTCCATGGTGTATCTATTTCTCCGGAGATTGCACGCCAGTGTGTGGTGCTCTCTGAGCGCTACATTACGGACCGGTTCCTGCCGGACAAGGCCATCGATCTGCTGGATGAGGCCTGTTCCGATGTGAATCTGCGGTGCAAGGAGATTTCCCAGTTAGCGGAGTTGAAAAAAGAGCGGGACGACTATGAACTGGAGCTGCGGATGCTGAACGAGGACACGGAGTCCCCGAACTTTGAGCGTCTGGCAATCCTGCGCAGCAAGCTCTGCAAGCTGGCCGAACAAATTGAGGAATTGGATCAGCTGCCGCCTCCGCCTGTGACTATGGAGAATTTGGCCCGGATTATTGAACTTTGGACTAAGATTCCTGCTTCCAAGATCAAGGCCCAGGAATATGAGCAGATCAAGGGACTGGCTAGCCGGCTGAAGCATTACATTGTAGGGCAGGATGAAGCGGTAGACGCGGTTGCGAGGGCGATCCGCAGAAGCCGTGGGGGCATCAGTCCCAAGAAACGGCCTGTTTCCTTTATCTTTGTGGGCCCCACAGGCGTGGGTAAGACTGAACTGGTCAAGTGTTTGGCAAATGATATGTTTGACACTGTGGACGCACTGATCCGACTGGATATGTCCGAGTATATGGAAAAGCATACGGTATCCAAGCTGATCGGTTCACCTCCCGGTTATGTGGGCTATGATGAAGCGGGGCAGCTGACGGAGAAGATCCGCCGGAAGCCTTACAGCGTGGTGCTGTTTGATGAAATTGAAAAAGCCCATCCGGATGTGCTGAATGTGCTGCTGCAGGTTTTGGATGACGGACGTATCACCGATGCCCAAGGCCGGGTGGTGAACTTCGAGAATACCATTATCGTCATGACCTCCAATGCGGGCTCTGAGGGGCGCGTGGGCGGCCTGGGCTTTGGTAAGACGGAACGGGAGCAGACCCAGGAAAAGACCTTGAAAGCACTCAGGGAGTTCCTGCGCCCGGAGTTTATCAACCGTGTGGATGAAATTATCACCTTTAACCACCTGACAGAGGAGAATTTCCTGGGTATTGCGGATATCATGCTCCGGGAACTGAAGGAAAGTCTGGAAGGCCGCGGTCTGGCCCTGAGTTGGGATGAGGCGGTCCGGCAATATCTGGTAAAGGAAGCCTATTCTGTTACCTATGGTGCCCGGAACCTGCGTCGGACCATCCAGCGTCAGTTGGAGGATCCCATCTCTGAAAGAATTATCGATTCCTTCGAAAGCCCAATTTCCGCTATCCATATAAGTGTGGCAGATGAAAAGATTCAAGTGGATGTGAAATGACAAACACCGGGAGGAAACCGCCTCCCGGTGTTTACATATGATCTGATTCTATAGGTCAAATTCCTGGGACAGCTTATCAGAAACCTTCCATGCCATGTCTTCCACCTTGTTGGCTGCCTTCGCGGCCAGACGGCGGGTAGGGTTGGTTCGGGGCATCATCAGAATTGCAACCGCACCGGCAGCTGCACCCACACCCATAGTAATAGCCCATCCTTTCATGTGCATAAACTCGCCTCCTTTCGGAATTAGTATGCCCAGCGACAAAAAATTCACTGATGGAAAGGTTTCTCTCTTTTCATGGCAGAAAAGCTGTGATATAATAACAAAAAACTGGGAAATGGAGGGATTTCCATGTCCATCGATAAACTGCAGCAGAAGATCCGTAAGCTGAAAAATCCATTAGTAATCGATTTCACGGTATTGCCTGAGCAGATTCCGCCCCATCTTTTGGACCAGGAGGGCAGTTTGCCCAGGGCCTATGGCAGGTTTTGCAGGGAACTGCTGCATGGATTGAAGGGGATCGTTCCGGCTGTACGGTTCCGTTTGGGTGCCTTTGCACTGCTGGGAGCGGAAGGAATGGAACAGCTTCGCACGGTGCTGGAGCTTGCCCGGCAGCAGAATTACTATGTGCTTTTGGATGCTGTGGAAAGCCTTTCCCCCCATATGGCGCAGACAGCGGCGCAGACATTAGTGGATTGGCCCTGTGACGGGATCATAATTTCTGCGTATATCGGCAGTGACTGCCTGAAGCCTTATATTGCTATTATGGAACAGAGTGAAAAGAGCCTGTTTGTGGTTCTGCGAACGGCTAATAGATCTGCTTCTGAACTACAGGATCTGATGACTGGTTCCAGGTTGGTATATATGGCGGCGGCAGATATTGTAAGCCGGTTGGGAGAACCGTTGGTTGGCCGATGTGACTATTCCCAGATCGCCGGTGTAGGTGCGGCCAATGGGCCGGAGAGTCTGCATACGCTGCGGAGCAAATACAGCAGAATGTTTTTGCTGGTGGATGGATACGACTACACAAATGCCAATGGAAGAAGCTGCAGCTTTGCCTTTGATAAGCTGGGACACGGCGCGGCGGTATGTGCAGGCCCTATAGTGACAGCTGCCTGGACAGAAGCAAATGCTATTGGAAATGATTATGTGGCCTTGGCTGTTGAAGCAGCAAAGCGGATGCAGAAGAATCTTTTGCGATACATAACCATATTGTGATTATCTAATTAAAAATGGCTGTTTCAGATTCCGAAACAGCCATTTTTTACTTAGCCGACAAACATGCTGCCACCAGTACCTGTACCATTGGTAGTACCTTGGGCGCCTTCACCAGTGGTGCCTTGCGTACCATCGGTGGTATGCGGAACGGTGGTTTCCGGCATGCTGGGTTCCAGCGTTGCATTTGTACTGGGTATGGGTAAAATTGTGGGTGTAGTGGTAGTTGCGCCGGTGCTGGCGGTAGTGTCGTTATTGCCCCCTCTGCCGCAAGCGCACAGAGAAAGCGTCAGGACTAGCACCAAGGCGATCATTGCAAATTTTTTCATAATCATCCTCCTGTATTTTGTGCTGCAGAAGTAGTATTTCCGCTAAAAACTGATTTAGACTGGGAATTTCAGTAAAATGGCTTGACCTTGTTTGGATGAAATGAAAATAAGGCATTGCTATTTTTTGATGATTCCTGTATAATAGGGTAGAAATCAAGGAAAAGGGGAATTTTTTCTTATGAAGAAGCTCACTGTTAAAAAAGATGTAGCCTGCATGGCCTGCCTTGAGTGTGTGCGTGCCTGTTCTAGTGCTTTCTACAAGGAATTCAATGAGGATCTTTCCTGCATCCGGATCGTTGCCAAGGGCAGCGGCGCAAAGCCGATGACCTGCATCCAGTGCGGAAAGTGCGAAAAGGTTTGCGAAGCCGGTGCTATCACCCAGAATCCCAAGACCGGCGTGTACATGATCAACAAGAAGCTCTGCACCTCCTGCGGTAAGTGCGTAGAGGTTTGTCCCATGAAGGTCATGGTTGCACCTGCGGAAGGTCCTACAACCAAGTGCATTGCCTGCGGCATCTGTGTCAAGGCCTGCCCTATGGAAATTCTGGAGATCGTGGAAAAATAAATATCTATATCATGCAGCCGTTTTTGCGGCTGCATTATTTTTGCAGACAGATATTGGAAAAGCAAAGTTACAGAAATTTCGTTTTTGTAATAATTGCATATTGGCAGGGGATATGATATACTGTATAAGATCATACACCCGGAGGCGTTTATGATGAATATGACTTCTTTTCAGCAGAAAATTTCTGCTTTACTGCCGGAAATAGAACTGCGTTTTTACGAGCCAATGGCAAAGCATACCTCCTTCCGGATCGGCGGACCGGCTGAGGTGATGGCGTTTCCTAAAAGTGGGGAGGAGTTGGCGGCTCTTTTGAAAGCGTCCGCTTTATTGGACTGCAAGTCTGCTATTTTAGGCGCAGGAACCAACATTCTGGCACCGGATGAGGGTGTAGATGGCTTGGTTATCTGTCTGAAGGACTGTTTGGGCGGTATGGAGCAGGTGGATAAAGCCCGCATCCGGGTAGCCGCCGGTGTTACCATGACAAGAGCGGCAGTATTTGCCGCAGGTTTGGGCCTTTCCGGCATGGAATTTGCCCATGGCATCCCTGGCACGGTAGGCGGCGGTGTGTATATGAACGCGGGTGCTTACGGTGGCGAAATTTGCCAGGTGTGCGAAAGTGTGGACGTGATGTCCATTGACGGTTCGGTGACGACTTTTTCCAATGCGGATATGAGATTTTCTTATCGGCACAGCGTTTTAGAGACACAGCCCGGCATTGTAATCAGTGCGGTTTTTTGTTTGCAGAGCAAGCCTGAGCACGAGATCAAAACACAGATGCGAGAGTTGATGGGCAAGCGTTCTGCCTCCCAGCCTCTGGACCTACCCTCTGCGGGCTCTGCTTTTAAGCGGCCTGCAGGCGGCTATGCAGCGGCACTCATCGAGCAGGCGGGGCTAAAGGGTTTCCGGGTAGGGGACGCGGCTATATCGGAAAAGCACGCAGGCTTTGCCGTAAATCTGGGCGGGGCCAAAGCGAATGATGTAAAGGAATTGCTGCGTCAAGTGTCCGACAAGGTCTTTGAGAACGCGGGCATTCGCCTGGAACCGGAGGTAAGGATCTGGTAGAGGCGGCGTTGGCTGATTTCAATTTTGCGAACAGATTGAAAACGTAAACACATTATGTTGTAGTATGTTGCTTTCTCTAAACCTTTAGGATTTATGCGTGTAGGGCGGGGGCTTGCCCCCGCCGGTGAATTTCGTTGAAAGCGGAATTCACATCGTCCGTAAGGACGATAAATCCAGCGATTAATTGCCTGTTGGCAATCCGATTTTGTCCCCAGAGGCCAAAATCGGTGGCGGGAGCAAGCCCCCGCCCTACGGTATTCCTAGTGAAGTTTTAGTATTAACAGCCTAGTAGGGGGAGGGTTCTGTATGGCTGCATCTTTTTCTGGCAGTGCAAAGGCTGAGATTTGCCGCTGTCTGCCCCAAAGGCAGTGCTGTGCACTGGCAGAGTGCTTTGGTATTCTGCTGTTTTGCAACAGCTTCGGTGTGGATGGTATTCGCATTATCACCGAAAGCCGTGAGTTGGCGCAGAATCTTCCCAAGTTATTTAAAAAAGCTTTTGGCATTAGCTTTGACATACAGCCGGTGGCAGACACACCTGGAAAGCTGAACTTTCAGATCACATCTGCTGAGAAAATCGCTGTTATTATGGATACCTATGGTTTTGATGTGAAGGGCACCTTATGCTTACATATCAATCTGCCGGTGGTAGAAGAGGACTGCTGTAAGGCGGCCTTTCTCCGGGGTGCGTTTTTGGCTGGCGGTTCTGTTACAGACCCGGTTAAGGGCTATCATCTGGAACTGACTACCACCCACCAAAGCGTGGCCAGGGAGGGCTACAGTTTGATGGAGGAGGTTCTCGGTTTCCCTCCTAAGACCGCCAAGCGTGGCGGAGGACAGGTGCTCTATATGAAGCAAAGCGACTTGATTGCCGATTTTCTGACTTTTCTGGGGGCTCCGGTGGCGGCCATGGGAATCATGGAAGCAAAGCTGGAAAAAGAACTTAACAACAAGGTAAACCGACGCTGTAACTGTGACGATGCCAATACCTCCAAAGTAGTGGAGGCAGCCCAGGAGCAGCTTGCGGCCATTCGGATATTGCAGGAAAAGGGCCTTTTCGAGCATCTTCCTGAAAAACTGTACCAGGCTGCTAAGGCCAGACAAGAAAATCCTGAGCTATCACTGACAGAACTGGCGGCCATGATGGAGCCGCCGATCACAAAACCTGCCATGAATCACCGGCTGAAAAAGCTGGTCGCCATGGCACAGGAGGCTACGATATGAGCTTTGTACATCTGCATGTTCATACAGAATACAGTCTTTTGGACGGTGCCTGCAGAATTGCTGACATGATGGATCGGGTCAAGGAATTGGGACAGACGGCAATTGCCATAACCGACCACGGTGTCATGTATGGCTGCATTGATTTTTATAAGGCAGCCAAGGCAGCGGGGATCAAGCCTATCATTGGCTGTGAGGTGTATGTGGCCCGACGGGGTATGGCTGACCGTGTCCACGGTATTGACAATGACCCCTATCATCTGGTACTGCTGTGTGAGAACCGAAAAGGCTATGAAAATCTATGCCTACTGGTTTCTGAAGCTTTTCTAAACGGATTTTACGGAAAACCCCGCGTAGATCTGGACTTGCTTTCCAAACATCACGAGGGGTTAATTGCCACCTCTGCCTGCCTGGCCGGCGCGGTTTCCCAACACCTGATGGACGAGGATTATGAGGCAGCCAAGGCTTATGTCCTGAGAATGGCCGGCATATTTGGGGAAGAAAATTTCTATCTTGAACTGCAGGATCATGGGATTCCGGAGCAGAGACCTGTGAATCAGGGGGTTATGCGCCTTGCCCGTGATACAGGTTTGCCATTGGTGGTCACTAATGATGCGCATTACCTGCGCAGGGAGGATGCTGCCATGCAGGATGTGCTGCTATGCATCCAGACTGGCAAGACAGTGGACGATCCTAACAGGATGAAATTCCAGACTGAGGAATTTTACCTAAAAAGTGAGGATGAACTGCGCCAGTTGTTCCCGGGCTGTGATGAGGCATTTGAAAATACATCCAGGATTGCGGATCGCTGCAATCTGGAATTTGTATTCAACCAGTACCATCTGCCATTATTCCCTGTTCCGGAGGGCTACACCAACGAACAATATTTTCGTAAGCTGTGCATGGATGGCTTCCGGGAGCGGTATGCTGACCCGCCGGAGAGCTATCAAGAGCGATTGGAATATGAGATCGGTGTCATAAGCCGCATGGGCTACGTGAATTACTACCTCATTGTCTGGGATTTTATCCGCTATGCAAAGGAATCCGGTATTCCGGTTGGCCCTGGCCGCGGCTCAGGTGCCGCATCAATTGTTGCCTACTGTATGCATATTACAGAGGTAGATCCCATGAAATACGCCCTGATTTTTGAGCGTTTTTTGAACCCGGAGCGGGTTAGTATGCCCGATTTCGATACGGACTTCTGTCAGGAACGCCGGGGTGAGGTGATCGACTATGTGATGAGCAAGTATGGAGCAGATCATGTGGCCCAGATTGCTACCTTCGGCACCATGGCAGCCCGGGGTGCAATACGGGATGTGGGCAGGGCACTGAACTTCTCCTATGCGGAGACGGATGTGGTTGCCAAGCTGGTACCAACGATGCCCCTGCACATTACTTTGAAGGAAGCATTGAACATCTCGCCAAAGCTGAAAGAGATGTATGATGCAGATGAACGGGTACGGATACTGATCGATACCGCAATGAGTCTGGAGGGTATGCCTAGAAATACCTCTACCCATGCAGCCGGTGTGGTTATCACCGCTGAGCCGGTGTGTGCGTATGTGCCACTGTCCCGGAATGATGATACCATTGTCACCCAGTACACCATGACTACCATTGAGGAATTGGGCCTGCTGAAAATGGACTTCTTGGGATTGCGGAATCTAACGGTGATCCGGGATGCGGAAGAGCAGATCCGGAAAACGATGCCGGACTTTACTATTGATAAAGTGCCGGATGATGATGCCCAGACATTCCAGATGCTGACGGAGGGCAAGACCCAGGGCGTATTTCAGTTGGAATCAGCCGGAATGACCAGCGTTTGTGTTGGAATGAAAGCCAGCAACATTGAGGATATCACGGCGATTGTGGCCCTATACCGACCAGGCCCGATGGATTCGATCCCCACTTTTATTGAAAACAAGCTCAATCACAAAAAGGTTATCTATAAAACACCCAAGCTGGAGCCGATCCTAAAGGTAACCTATGGCTGTATCGTGTATCAGGAGCAGGTAATTGAGATTTTTAGACAGTTAGGCGGATACACCATGGGCCAGGCAGATAACATCCGCCGTGCCATTTCCAAGAAAAAGCAAAAGGTGATCGAGGCAGAGCGGAAGGTGTTCGTTTACGGCGATCAGGAACAGGGGATTCCCGGCTGTATCGCAAACGGTGTGCCGGAAAGCGTAGCCCAGTCTATCTATGATGAGATTGTAGATTTTGCAAACTATGCATTTAACAAGGCCCATGCTGTTTGCTACGCGGTGGTCGCTTACCAAACTGCCTACTTAAAGTGTCACTATCCGAAAGAGTATATGTCGGCTTTGATGACCTCCGTGCTGGATTCGGCAACCAAAATATCCGGCTATATTGCTGCCTGCAAGGAAATGGGCATCCCGGTACTGCCCCCTGATATCAATCACTCAGACGATCACTTTACGGTGGAGGGCAATTCTATTCGCTTTGGTTTGGGTGCTGTCAAAAATGTAGGACGGGGTCTGATCCGCAGTATGGCTGCCAAGCGGGATGAGGGCGGCCCGTTTAAGTCCCTGGAAGACTTCATCCAGCGAATGGGAGAAGGGGAACTCAACAAGCGAGCCGTGGAGAATTTTATTAAGTGCGGCGCGATGGATTGTTTTGGCTATCATCGCAGTGAACTGCTGGCAGTGTACGATACCATGATGGACAGCATTGCCTCCTCCCGGAAGAAAAATCTGGAGGGGCAGATGGGGCTGTTTGTTATGCTGCAGGATGAGGATCAGGCAGCGGCTATCCCTATCCCAAAGTTGAAGGAAATGAGCAAGGCTGATCTGATGCTGCTGGAAAAGGAAACCACTGGCATCTATCTGTCGGGACATCCCATGGATGACTACCGGGTCTATCTGCGCAATACCCATGTAGTCCCCATTGGCATACTGATGGATGAGGAAAGCACTTTTCAGGATGATCAGATCGTCAGTATAGCAGGCATTGTGCAGACGGTGAAAATGAAGAGTACCCGTAATCATTCTATGATGGCTTATGTGACGATAGAGGACGATACGTCATCGATTGAAATGCTTGCTTTTTCCAATGTGCTGAATCAGTATGGCGGTTATCTGAAGGAAAATCAGCCAGTTGTGATTACAGGAAGACTTTCCATGCGGGATGATAAGGAACCTCAAATTGTAATCAACCGGGCACGGCCTATCTCGGATTATGCAGATGGGACGGAGCACAAGCGTGAGCCCTCTGTAAAGCTAAGCCGCACCCTGTATCTGCGGCTCCCCAATCAGGAGGAGAAGCTGTTTGGTAAGGTGAGGGCTATTTTGAATATGTTCCCCGGCGAAAGTCCGGCTGTTGTTTATTTTGAGGATACAAAGCAGCGCAGAGGTACTCGATGCATATTGGATGAACGGATGCTTAGGGAATTGGGAGATTTGCTGGGCAGCGCAAATGTGGTTGTAAAATAGCTTTTCTTTTAAGGCGGATTATGGTATACTGTTTTAAAGGAGGTGCCGCTATGAAAGCGAAACATAAATTCATAGGGGTGTTGCTTGCGGCGGTCCTGCTTTTGAGCGGCTGCAGCATGCGCACAGTGGGGCAAATGTATCATTTGCCTAAGCGTTCTGAAGATTATAATAACTTGCAATCTGCCATTGACCGTGCTATGTGGGGCCTGGAATACTGTGCCCCCCTGGCTGGAGAAAACCGACAGACAGTACACATGGCAGATTTGGATGGTGACGGCGATCAGGAATATCTGTTATTTGCCAAGGGCAATACAGAACGGCCTCTGCGGATTCTGATTTTTAACATGGTAGAGGATACCTATGTTCATACAGATACGATAGAAAGCAATGGCTCTGCCTTTGATCAGGTGGAGTATGTACAGATGGATGGTGTGGGCGGTCTGGAAGTGGTCGTGGGCAGCCAGCTCAGCGATCAGGTTCTGCGGTCTGTTTCGGTATATACCTTTTCCGGCGGAGAAGCGGAGCAGTTGGTATCCGCCAATTACACCAAGTTTCTAACAGTTGATCTGGATATGGATAATCGGGTTGAACTGTTCGTTCTCCGGCCCGGTCAGAGTGAAACAGATAACGGTGTGGCTGAACTGTACGGTGTGGAAAATGGGATCATGGAGCGATCCAATGAGGTGAACATGTCTGCATCTCCGGACAAGCTTAAGCGGGTGATTATCGGAAAACTCCATGATGGAGAGACGGCGGTTTATGTTGCCAGTACAGCGGGGGATACCGCACTGATTACGGATGTGTATGCCTATGTGGGCGGCAGGCTTTCCAATGTGAGCTTCTCCAATGAATCCGGAACCAGTGTTAAGACGCTTAGAAACTATTATATTTATGCCGATGATATTGACAGCGATGGCGTGGTAGAACTGCCGTATCTGATTACCATGATACAAGGATATGGTGAGGACAGGCAGAAATTGATTCGCTGGTATGCCATGAAGGCAGACGGTACTGAGGTGGATAAGCGCTACACATATCACAATTTTGTAGGTGGTTGGTATCTGGAACTCAACAGCCAATGGGCGTCCCGGGTCACTGTGTTCCAACAGGGGAATACTTATGAGTTCCGTATGTGGGATGAGGATTACACGGAAATCTGGCCGATTATGAATATTTATGTTCTGACTGGCCAAAACCGGGGTGAACAGAGTCAGGCTACGAATCGCTTTGTGCTTTACAAAACAGATTCGGTAACCTATGCAGCAAGCCTGGGTGTTGGGGTGTTGGAATACGGCATAACGCAGGAAAGCTTGGTACGCGCTTTTCATCTGATTCAGCAGGAATGGAAAACCGGGGAGACTTAAAGAGGTAGTGTATGAAAAAAATATTGATTTTAGAGGATGAAGTGAATATCCGCAGTTTTGTGGTGATCAATCTGAAACGGGCCGGCTACGATGTAATTGAGGCAGGTACTGGGCAGGAGGCTTTGGATAAGCTAAAAGATCATTCGGATATTGGTGTTGCAATTCTGGATATTATGCTGCCAGATATCGATGGATTTGAGGTGTGCCGCCGTATTCGGGCTACCAGCAAACAGATCGGTATCATCATGCTTACCGCCCGTACCCAGGAGATGGACAAGGTGACCGGCCTGATGACAGGTGCCGATGATTATGTTACCAAGCCGTTTTCTCCTGCGGAGCTGACAGCTCGGATTGATGCGCTCTGCCGCCGGCTGGGTGGGGATAACACAATGATATCTGAGTTGCTGAACCAAGGGCCGTTTGTGATGAATACCCGCAATCATACGTTGGAAAAGAATGGCCAGCGCGTCCGCCTGACCCAGGTAGAATATGCTGTTTTAAAGCTGTTCATGCAGAATCCCGGAAGGGCACTTTCCCGGGAGGATATTCTCTCCACGGTTTGGGGCAGGGATTATGAGGGCGAACTGAAAATTGTGGATGTGAATATTCGCCGTTTGCGTATTAAAATTGAAGATGATACAGCCAATCCTACCTACATCACCACAGTTTGGGGTTTTGGCTATAAGTGGGGCGCATAATGCCCAGGTAACTTCGGTGGAAAGGAGGCGCGGAATTGCTGAAAATTAAAGGTTTGCGAAGACGGTGGCTATTTAATACAGTGGGTGTGGTATGTGTGATGGGTCTGGCTTGTGTATTAGCTGTCACAACAGTATTTGCCGCCTATTACTACTCTGCCATGGAGTCGGATATGCGATACCGCGCCCGGTCAACTACGGAGTTTTTTGCTGACGATTTGAATCAGAATTATAACGAATACTATCAATCCTGCATTACCTATGCCCAAACCTTTGAGGATAAGGACAATCTGGAATTGCAGTTTATTAATTCACAGGGCAGTATTGTAGCATCCTCCTACGGAAGCTGGGCAGGCCGTTCTCCCACTACTTCGGATATAAAGGATGCTATCAGCACCCGGGGGATCAGAGCTTACAGGGGGAGAAACCCTCTAACAGGAGAGCGGATCATGGCAGTATCCAGCCCTATGATCTACAGCAACGGCGAAGTGATCGGCGTGTTGCGCTATGTGACCTCCACCAGGGTGATGGACCGACAGATCCTGTACATCGCGGGTATTGCGTTGGCAGCATTGTTGGTGGTGCTGGCTGTTGTGCTGATCAGCAGTAACTACTATATTCATTCGATTCTGGTGCCCTTGGCACAGATCATTGAAAAAGCAAAAAAGATTACAAGCGGTAGCTATGGCATCCAGATTCAGACCAAATACGATGATGAGATTGGTGAGTTGGCAGATACCATCAATGAAATGTCCATAAAGATCAACGAGAATGAGAAAGTGCAGACGGAGTTTATTTCCTCTCTTTCCCATGAGTTGCGTACACCGCTGACGGCCATCACCGGTTGGAGTGAGACACTTTTGAACAGTGATGGCATGGATGAAAGTACCCGAAGAGGTGTGGGAATTATTCTTCGGGAGGGTAAGCGTCTGACAGAAATGGTGCTGGACCTATTAGATTTTACTCGTATTCAGGATGGTCGCATGGCCCTGAATATGGAGTTGACTGATATTCGGGCAGAATTTGAGGATACGGTTTTTATGTATGGAAGCCGACTGGCTCAAGATGGAATCCGGCTGGAATATTTGGAAAACGACGATGACATTCCGGAAATCTCCTGCGACCCTAAGCGTATGCGGCAGGTATTCCTTAATATATTTGACAATGCTGCCAAGCACGGTGGTGGAACGAATATAGAGGCAGACATCGGTTTTGCCAATGATACAGTGACGGTTCGTATTCGTGACTACGGTCCTGGTATCCCAGAGGACGAGTTGCCCCTGGTGAAAAAGAAATTCTATAAGGGAAGTTCCAAGGCCCGGGGATCCGGTATTGGCCTGGCGGTTTGTGATGAGATCATAGGTATGCACGGTGGCAGCTTGATTTTGGAAAATGCCCCCGGTGGCGGTACATTGGTTACGGTGCAACTTCCCGCATCCCAGTAACAAAAGGGAGAAAGGTTAATTATGGCAAAAGAAGAAACATATAGAACCATAATCGGCGGCCAGGCGTTGATCGAAGGTATTATGATGCGCGGCCCTGAAAAAGACGCAATTGTGGTTCGGGGCAAGGAAGGCCTGGAGGTGGAGGTAAAGCTCAGAAAGATGCGCCCAAAAGGCTCTCCGTTGAAATGGCCTCTGATTCGTGGTGCTGTTACGTTTTTTGATTCTCAGGTGGCTGGTGTGAAAGCGCTGATGCGCTCTGCGGACTTATCGCCCGATGAGAGTGAGGAATCACCCTCCAAGTTTGACCAGTGGCTGGAAAAAAAGCTGGGGGAAAAGAAATTTCAAAATTTAATTGTGGGTGTTGCAGTGGCTATGGGTCTGTGCATGTCGATTGCGTTGTTTTTTTTGCTGCCTATGGTGATTGGAAGTTTCTTTGACCGTTGGATTCAGAGCAATCTGTTGCTGAATCTGGTGGAAGGCGCAGTGCGTATTATTATTTTCCTGGTCTATATGCTTCTGGTGTCCCGAATGAGCGAAATGAAGCGGGTGTTTGCTTACCATGGGGCGGAGCACAAGACGATTCGGTGCTATGAGGCAGGGCTTCCCCTGACAGTGGAGAATGTACGCCAACAGACCCGCCTGCATCCACGATGTGGCACCAGCTTTCTGCTGATAGTAATGTTATTATCCATTCTTCTGTTTTCTGTAGCATCCTCACTGCTGTTGGTCCTGTTTCCTGCATTGGAGGCCATGCGTGGTGGTTTTCTGTATCGGCTTGTTATGATTGTATTTAAGCTTCTGCTGCTTCCGGTGGTGGTTTCCTTCAGTTATGAGATCAACCGCTGGGTAGGCCGTTACGATAATTGGTTGACACGTATTTTGACAGCTCCTGGCCTTTGGTTTCAAAACTTTACCACCAATGAACCCGATGACGGTATGATTGAGGTTGGTATTCAGGCCCTTCAGGCAGTTTTGCCGGCGGAAGAGGGGGCAGACCGTTGGTAAAAAAGTTTTCGGAGCTGTACACGGATGCCCGACGCGCGTTTATGACCCAGGAGGATGCACAAACTGCCAGTCTGTTGGCAAGGAATTTGCTGTGTCATGTGACTGGAAAATCCCAGGAAGCAGTGATTGCTGACCGGGAGATGTACGCAGGCGAAACGGTATGCGTGGCAATGGAGCAGTCGGTGCAGCGGGTACTGGCGGGAGAACCGCTGGCCTATGTATTGGGGCAGTGGGACTTTTACGGAATGACTCTGTACGTGGATGAAAATGTGCTGATCCCCAGAGATGATACCTGTGCGGTGACGGCACTGGCTATTAAAAATGCGTTGTTCTTGGACAGTTCTCCCCGAATTCTGGATCTGTGTACTGGTTCCGGCTGTATTGGCCTGGCCATTGCAGGCCGGGTGAAGGATGCCAAGGTAACCCTGGCGGATATCTCAAGGGAGGCTATGGCGGTGGCAAAAAAGAACATAACCAGCCAGAAACTGTCCGGCCGGGTATCCTGCCTGCAGGTAAACGCTCTGGAAAAGCCAGCGGCGTTTTTAGGAAAATTCGACATGATTGTATCCAATCCGCCTTATGTGACAACGTCGGAGATGGAAGAACTTCCTCACAGTGTGAAGGATTTTGAACCTTTTTTGGCACTACACGGCGGGCAGGACGGCCTTGATTTTTACCGGGCCATTGCAAAAAATTTTGCCCAGGCATTAAAGCCCGGCGGCTATTTGTGCTTTGAATTTGGTATGGGCCAGGGTGACGATGTTTGTGCCATTCTGGAGGAAAACGGATATACCGTACTGGAACGTTCCAGAGATTATAATCAGATAGAGCGGGCGGTCATTGGCCGCTACGACAGGAAGGAAGATTGATATGGCTACGAAAAAGACACTATACGAAGCACCTACTCCTGCTGCGGATAAGAAAAAGGCGCTGCAGACAGCAATTTCTCAGATCGAGAAAAATTTTGGTAAGGGTGCGGTTATGCGTCTGGGTGACCGCCCGGAGATGAATGTGGTAGCGATCCCCACCGGCTCGCTGGCACTGGACGCAGCGCTGGGTATCGGCGGTATTCCCAAGGGCCGTATTATTGAGATCTACGGTCCTGAGTCCTCCGGTAAGACCACGCTGGCACTGCACATTTTGGCCGAGGCCCAGAAAATGGGCGGTGAAGTTGCTTTTGTGGATGCTGAGCATGCGTTGGATCCTGTTTATGCGGCTGCATTGGGGGTAGACACAGATAATATGTTGGTCTCTCAGCCCGATACCGGTGAACAGGCTTTGGAGATCACGGATGCACTGGTCCGCTCCGGCGCTGTAGACGCGGTTGTTGTGGACTCTGTAGCCGCTTTGGTTCCCAAGCAGGAGATTGAAGGGGAAATGGGCGATACCTTTGTTGGCCTGCAGGCCAGACTCATGTCCCAGGCACTGCGAAAGCTGGCCGGAACAATTGCAAAGACCAATTGCGTGGTTATTTTCATTAATCAGCTTCGTATGAAGATCGGCGTGATGTACGGCAATCCGGAGACCACAACCGGTGGTAACGCGCTGAAGTTTTATTCTTCTGTACGACTGGATGTGCGCCGTGTGGAATCCATTAAGGAAGGCGGCAATGTAATCGGCAACAAGACTCGGGTGAAGGTGGTCAAAAACAAAGTGGCTCCACCGTTCCGGGAGGCTCACTTCGATATTATGTACGGAGAGGGCATTAGCAAATGGGGCGAGTTGGTAGACCTGGCAGTGCAGATGGATATTGTCCAGAAGAGCGGAAGTTGGTTTTCTATGGGCGATGAGCGTATCGGTCAGGGTAAGGATAGCGTAAAGACTTTCCTGCAGGCCAATACGGACATTGCTGAGCAGGTGGAGGCCCAAGTCCGGGCAAGACTGCTCAGTACCTCTGGCATACCTGCTGCGCCTGCCAAGGCTGCTGAGCGTCCCATAGCAATTAGCGCCGATGACTTTAATGATGAGGATTGAATCAGTTGCCTCCCAGCCTGATAGGGCAGGGAGGCACACGGTGCGTATTTCGGATGGCAGTGTTTTGCGGCTTTACAGACAGACGGTACAGGATTTTGGGCTATATGTCGGTTTGGAGTTGTCGGAGAAGGAATTGCAGAAGTTAAAAACCGCAGCCGGTGAGATGTCTGCAAGGATGCGGGCGGTGCGGATTGTGTCTGCGTCCAGTGTATCCAAGCGGGATCTGGAGCAGCGGTTGATCTGCAAAGGCGAGGACCCCCATCAGGCCAAACTGGCTGTGCAGTGGATGGCGGATATGGATATTCTGGACGACCAAAAGACCGCGCGTCAGATTGTTGACCGCTGTATCCACAAGGGCTATGGTCTGGCACGTGCCAAGCAGGCTCTTTACGAAAAGCGCATCCCAAAGGAATATTGGCAGGAAGTTCTTGCGGACTATCCGGATCAATCAGAAAGAATTGTAGATTTTCTGCGCACTCGACTGGGAAGCAGTTGGGAAGAACGGGACTTGCGTCGGGTCATAGATGCCCTGCTGCGCAGAGGCCACAGCTATTCCGAGATTCGTCAGGCGCTGCAGATGCTGTCTCTTGACGAAGATCTTACGGAGGACGAATAATGGCAAATATTGGTTTTATTTCCCTGGGCTGTGCTAAAAACCAGGTGGACTGCGAGCGGATGATGTACCGGGTGCAGGAAGCAGGTTTTGCGGTTCAGCCAGATGTAGTTGGCTGTGATGTAGTGGTGATTAACACTTGCGGCTTTATTGACTCTGCTAAATCTGAGGCGATCGACTATATTTTACAGATGGCCCAACTGAAGGAACAAGGGCTGGTGGGAAAGATTCTGGTGACAGGCTGCCTGTCCCAGCGGTATCAGCAGCACATCCTTCAGGAACTGCCGGAAGTAGATGGTATCTTGGGTACCGGAAGCTATACAGAAGTGGTTTCGGCTATTGAAAAACTGCTCAGAGACCAGCCGGTGCAGGCCTTTGGCTCCATTGACGCACCGGAGGAGGAAACCGGAAGGATCCTTACAACCCCGGAGCATTATGCGTTCCTGAAAATTGCTGAGGGTTGTGACAACCGCTGTGCCTATTGCATTATTCCCTATCTGCGGGGAAAGTTCCGCAGCCGACAGATGGATGATATACTGTATGAAGCCAGATTGTTGGCAAGCAGCGGTGTGAAGGAACTCATCGTAGTAGCGCAGGATACCAGCCGGTACGGCACAGATCTTCCCGGTCATAAGCGGCTGCTGCCGGAACTGCTGCGACAGCTCTGTCAGATTGAAGGCTTTCGATGGATCCGTATCCACTATATATATCCCGACGAGATCGATGATGAGCTGATCGCTGTGATTGCAGAGGAGCCGAAGATTGTAAAGTATCTGGATATCCCCATTCAGCATTGCAACAGCAAGATCCTAAAGCTTATGAATCGCCGGGGTGACGGTGAATTTCTACGGGAGTTATTTGCCAAGCTTCGTGAAAAAATTCCCGGACTAGTCCTGCGTACCAGCGTGATTACCGGACTGCCCGGCGAGGGTGAGGCGGAATTTGCTGAGCTTTGTGAATTTTTGAAGGAACAGCGGCTTGAGCGTGTTGGTGCGTTCCCGTTCTCTCCGGAAGAGGGGACACCTGCCGCGGAAATGGAGTTTCCGGATGCGGAAACTGCCCAGAAGCGGGCACAGATAGTAGAGACCATCCAATCCCGGATCATGGATGATTATAATGCAGCTATGCTGGGGAAGTCTATTGATGTGCTTGTGGATGGGTATGACGAGGAATTTGAACAGTTTTATGGCCGTACCTATGCAGATTCCCCGGATATTGACGGCAGAGTTTGGATCGCCACGGAGGAAGCGGTTTCCGAAGGCGAATTTGTTAAGGTCTGTATCGATGCCCTGGTGGATGGAGAACTGGCCGGTTACTTATTGGAGGAATAACGATGACAACTGCAAGTAAGATAACCTTGATTCGTGTGGCTTTTATTCCGTTGTATATGTTTCTAATGTATTTAAGCGGCGGGCAGCCTGGTCTGTGGATGTGGATATCCCTGGCGGTTTTTGTGGTGGCCAGCCTGACTGACTATGTGGACGGGCAGATTGCCAGAAAATGTAATCAGGTCAGCGATTTCGGTAAATTTTTGGATCCGCTGGCAGACAAGCTGCTGGTGATCGCGGCTATGACCATGTTCTGTGAGTGGGGTAAATTTCCCGCATGGGCCCTGATGATCGTGCTGACCAGGGAATTTGCAGTTACCGGCCTGCGGCTGGTGGCGGTAGGTAAGGGTACGGTTATTGCTGCAGGCAAAAGCGGCAAGCTCAAGACTGCCAGCACCATGATTGGCCTGTGTGTTTTGATGGGCTTTCCTATGGTGGATTGGCTCAGTTGGACGATCATTGCGGTGATCGTTGTGACAACGGTCTATTCCGGTGTGGAATACTTTATCCAGAATTGGAAGTGCCTGTGGGAGAAATGATCAGCCCCATACACCCAAATTTGCGAGGTTAATATGAACGAGAAGGAAATTGGCGAGATCCGGCGCAGAGCGCGCCGGGACCGCAGCAATATGACAGCCATTTACGGCTGCTATGTAAATGCCCAGAAGGAGATCATCTCCGAGTTTAAGCAAAGCACCGGCATTATGCCGGAGAATGAGGCGGAGAAATACTTCGGCCTTTTAAAACGTACCCTGTCTGGCGGTGTTGGAAAAAATCTGCTGGATATTACCTTCCGGACCGCTCAGGTGGCGGATTCTCCGGAGCACAAGCTGCTGATGGACTTGCGCGGCAGCGGTCTGAAGGATGAACAACTTCGTTTGGCGCTGTATCAAAAAATCATAGATTCGGTTGCGTTTGACGACGGTTATGTGATCCTGATCGGCTGTGACAGCTATGATGTACCGTTTAAGGGCAAGGATGATGAGACGCAGGCAGATGCATCCAATGAGACGTATACATATCTGCTGTGTGCGGTCTGCCCTGTAAAACTGACCAAGTCCACGCTACGCTATGATGCGGAAAGTAAGGAATTTCATGATGGCGGTGTGGCAAATGTGGTCAGCGCCCCGGAGATGGGCTTTTTGTTCCCGGCCTTTGATAACCGGGCAACCAATATTTACAATGCGCTGTTTTATACCCACAGCCCCAAGGAAGGGCATGAGGCCTTGATCCAGGCTTTGTTCAATGTGCAGCCGCCCAAGCCCGCGGCGGAGCAGAAGAAGTCCTTTGAGGCATTGTTGACGACCGCCTTGGACGATGAATGTAGCCTGGAGGTGGTGCAGACGGTCCACGACCAGCTTCGACAGTGCATCGATATGCATAAGGAGAGCAAGGTGGCAGATCCTTTGCTGATCTCCAAGGAACAGGTGAAGGACGCACTGAATACCTGCGGTGTGTCGGAAGCCCATATTTCCAAGTTCAGCGTGGAATATGATCAGGTGTTTGGCTTTGAGGCGGAGCTGCACCCTAAGAATATCATCAATAACAAGCAGTTTTTGATCAATACCCCGGATGTTTCCATTAAGGTCAATCCGGAGCGCAGCGATCTGATCGAGACACGGATCATTGGAGGCGTAAAATACCTGATGATCTGCGCCGATGAAAACGTAGAAGTCAATGGTGTAAATATCCACATTGCAGACGGCGAGCCTGCAATGGTATAAGCGCGGTACAAAACTCCCCTGCTGATATACTGATCAGCAGGGGAGTGATCATATGGGATAAATATTATATTTACTTGTACGAATACAGTAGAAATAAAATCTACACGATAGAGCAAAAAGAAAACGACTAAAATTAAACAATTGACAAGCAGAAAGGAATATGATATAAATTAATTACATAATATAGTGATATAATTTACCAAGTGGATATATAATTATGTTGAGCCTTAAAAGGAATATGTCTTTAGTCTTGGTAGTACTTATGATATTGCCATTAGGCCTTACTGTATCTGCTGAGATAGCTCCTAATGTCAGAATAATGCCAAGTTCACTGAACATTATAAGCCCAGAAGCAGCAGAAGAAATTGAACGATTGCTTGTAAAAAACAGTGATTTAGAAGCAATGTTGAGCAATGAATCTGTTTCTAGGTCTAGTACACTAGAGATTCAAAGGGAAATAGACAACAATAATAAGAGAATTGAGGAATTAGGAGTGAGTTCACCGTCAAATGCGCTATTGGAAGACTTGATTCATTCATCTATGCCAGATGATGCGTTGCTTCTGAGGGATGGTTGGCATCCCAGTGAGCTAGTTGAGGAAATGAGCTGCATGTATGATTTGAGCGCATCCTATGCAACTACACATGAAGGGCGGGCCCAATATCATTTGAATGTTAAACATAAAGGAGAGGATCCTTATTTGCATGTTGTAAAAACGGATCATTTCTATGATGGTATACCTAAGGGATCAACAGAGGCACATAATTGGGCTCATGAAATTATTGAGATTTATGCACAAAGGCTCGCTAGTTATGCAATAAACAAACTGAGCCCTGTTCTGAGTGTGTTGCCTTATGAAGTTTTGGGAATTGCCCAGCAACCAAATGACTCAGCCATTTACTCAAGTCAAGATGCAACTGTTGTTACGCTTAATACTACATCAACCCAAAAATTCGTCTTTGTTTATGACGATTATAACAGTGGGTGGTATTATGCTCTTTCCACAAATAGGGTAAGCTGTTCAATTACTGTTACGCAAGCACTATCTATTAATGGCAGATCTTATAATAATTCTAAAGATTATAATAACATAAATGAATTTAACGAGTTTTTTAACGCTGCTGCGGATGCTAATAGAGCTTATGAGCTAGGCACTCAATTTAATACCTGCATCAGTGAGATATCTGGTTATAGCACATCAAAAGATAAAGATATGGTTTCTTGTAAAATATTTACACCTTATTATATCTATGCAATGGCATAAGGAGGGCTCCCCTTGATTGTCTGCGATTGTGTTTATGAAACAGATTTGAAAGTAGATCAAATTAAAGACCTGCTTGTTACAGAAGATGAACGAATGTCGGTTGGATGGGATCCTCGTACAAATAAATTTATTGTAAGAAGGAAAAGGCCATTCTTTGCCTTTAGGTGGGGAGCGGTGAATCATATTCAAGTAAAGGGTGAAGTGATTCCAACGGAAGAGCGTACTTTTGTGAAATTATCGCCAGGTCCTGTGGTAAATTTGCGACAAGGGCTTCTGTTTGTTGCGTTAACGTTGCTGATTCTGCTGTTTGCCGGAAAAAGAATGGAGATAGATTATCAGACAATCCTCATGATGTTTGGCTTGTGTACACTATTCTCTTTCATGATGGTATATTTTTGGACCAGATTCACAGAATACGGGAATGATATGTATAGGGATGTATTTCTTTGGATTGAGCGTGTGCTGGAACTGAAGAAAATAGATAATACGAATTATTAGACAGACGAAAGCAGGGTATTAACCCACATAGAAGGGGTGTGTTGCAGTTCACATACCTGCAATACGCCCTGAAACTATAAAATTTACGGGAGCTTATTTACTATTTTTTACCAAATCAACGATGATTTGGGCACTTTGTTCAATACCGATGACACTGGTATTCAGACAGATATCGTAATTCTGGGCCTGCCCCCAGGTGCGGCCGGTGTAATGCTGGTAGTTAACACGGCGGCGTTTGTCCTTTTCCTGCAGGCGGGCTTCCGGGCTCTTTTCGGATTCACCATATAGCCGGACGATTCGGTCCGCACGGAAATCCAAATCTGCATGAATAAAGGCGTGAAGGCAGTCCTTCCGGTCTTTGAGTATGTAATCCGCATTGCGGCCTACGATCACACAGGGGCCTTGCTCAGCAAGCTGCAGGATCACACTGCACTGGATATTCCATAGAAAGTCAGCCGTGGAAAGACCATTCATGGCACCGGGAATACCCTGATGGGCAAAGGCGTAAGAGAATAGGCTTTTGCCGGGAGCGTGCTCGCCGTGCTCTTCAATAAATTTGGGAGCGAAACCGGATTCCAGCGCAATTTGCTCTACCAGTTCCTTGTCATAGAAAGGAATACCGAGCTGATCAGCCACTGCATGTCCAACCGTTCGGCCGCCGCTGCCAAATTCGCGGCTAATTGTTATAATCTTCTTTTCCATGTGGGGCCCTCCTTGCAAAACTATTTTACATCGTTATTATAGCAACAAACCCGCAAAAAGTCAATCATAGCATGGCTGATTCGGACGTGCTTGTGATTGCTAAATCGCTGGAGTTATGATACAATTTCTCATATATCAAAGATGGGAGTATCCTATGACAGCCATAATAGAAACCCTTGCCCGGGAATTGGGGCAGAAAATTGAGTATGTAGAAAATGTGGTAAATCTCTTGGAGGAAGGCAATACCATTCCGTTCATTGCCCGTTACCGCAAGGAATTGCACGGCAGTATGGATGATACCACATTGCGGAACTTAGAAACACGGCTTGGCTATCTGCGGAATCTGCAGGAGCGAAAGGAAGAAGTTTGCAAGGCCATTGCCGGCCAGGAGAAGCTGACGGAGGAACTGGAGCAGGAAATTCTAGCAGCAACCACGCTGGCAGAGGTTGAAGATTTGTACCGCCCCTACAAGCAGAAGCGGCGTACCCGTGCCACGGCAGCAAAGGAAAAGGGATTGGAGCCCTTAGCACTTGCGATTTTTGCACAGGACGGCCAGAATCCGGCGCAGCTTGCCACTTCCTATATTGCCTCAGAGAAAGGCGTGGAGAGTGTGGAGGACGCGCTGTCCGGTGCTTCTGATATTATTGCGGAAATGATATCCGACGATCCAGATATCCGCAAAGCACTGCGGCAGAAGATGGAGCGGCAGGCGGTTATCAGCGTGCAGGCGGATGATGCGAAGAAGGAAAGTGTTTATGAGCTGTATTACAGCTTTTCTGCACCTGTTTCCAGATTGCAGAATCACCAGATCCTGGCGATTAACAGAGGTGAGAAGGAGGGCGTTTTAAAGGTCAGCGTGGCCCTTCCCGGTTCGGAGGGACAGGCCCTTGTCTGCCGTATGGCACTGAAGCCTACAGCGCAGATATCCGCTTTTGTACGTGAAGCGGCAGAAGATGCCTACAACCGGCTGATTGCACCCAGCGCAGAGCGGGAACTGCGAAGTGCACTAACGGACCGGGCAGCAGAGGCGGCCATTTCCAATTTTGCGCTGAATTTAAAGCCACTTTTGATGCAGCGCCCTGTAAAGGGTTTCGTTACCATGGGCCTGGATCCTGGATATCGAAACGGCTGCAAGGTAGCGGTAGTAGACGGTACCGGTAAGGTGCTGGATACGGCAGTGGTCTATCCTACTTTTTCTCAGCGAAAGAAGGAGGAAGCCATCGAGATCCTGTCCCGGATGATTCGCAAGCATGGGGTAAAGCATATTGCCATTGGCAATGGTACGGCCTCTCGGGAGACAGAGGCTATGACAGTGGAAATGCTGAAGCATGTACCTGGTACAGCTTATATGATCGTCAATGAAGCAGGTGCTTCTGTGTACTCCGCATCCAAGCTGGCAGCAGAGGAGTTTCCGGATTATGATGTAAATTTGCGCTCTGCGGTGTCCATTGCAAGGCGGATGCAGGATCCGCTGGCGGAACTGGTGAAGATTGATCCCAAGGCCATTGGTGTAGGACAGTATCAGCATGATATGCCTCAGAAGCGATTGGATGAAGCACTCGGGGCTGTGGTGGAGGACTGTGTGAACGCGGTGGGGGTAGATGTGAACACTGCATCGGCAAGCCTTTTACAGCGGGTGTCCGGACTGAATACAACGACAGCGAAAAATATTGTGTCTTACCGGGAGGAAAACGGCATATTTACAGCCAGAAGCCAGCTTAAAAAAGTGCCTAAACTGGGGCCAAAGGCATATCAGCAGTGCGCGGGGTTCCTGCGTGTGCCGGAGAGTAAGGAAATATTGGACAATACAGGTGTGCATCCGGAAAGCTATGAGGCGGCGCTGAAGCTTCTAAAGCTCTGCGGTTATGAGAAGAAGGACGTTGCTTCCGGAACAATCACAGAATTGCAAGCCAGATTCGAGGATTTCGGGCCAGAAAAGGCGGCGGAAAGCTGCGGTGTTGGTGTACCCACCCTGGAGGATGTGGTCAAGGAACTGCTGAAACCGGGCCGGGACCCCCGGGACGATCTGCCGGCACCGATTTTGCGGACAGATGTGTTGGAAATGAAGGATTTAAAACCCGGCATGGTGTTGTCCGGCACAGTACGAAATGTGATTGATTTTGGCGTGTTTGTGGACATTGGTGTTCATCAGGATGGTCTTGTGCATATTTCTCAGGTATGCAACCGGAAAATCAACCATCCCAAGGAGATCGTGCAAGTGGGGGATGTGGTGAAAGTTTCCGTACTGGAAGTGGACGAAAAACGTAAGCGCATTAGCTTGAGTATGAGGAATATTCCCAAGGAATAAAAAATGGGCTGTCTCATGTAGGGACAGCCTATTTTTGCATACAGAGTTTCGGCATAAAACTGCACAGTTTTTCCCAAAAAGAAAAGTGGCACAACATATTGACATTTTGCGTAAGATGTGTATACTATATAAAGAAAACCAAATAAACCTGTGAAGCTTTTCAGAAATGCAGTACGACTGAAGGGCTGAGGACTCTCTGGAGAACACATTTAGTTGTGTGCCGAAGGTGCAAGGCGTAAGCCGAATCTCTCAGGCAAACGGACGGAGATGCTTATTAGCGTTTTTTCGGAGTTTGGGCGGTCCTCTTTGGATTGCTCATTTTTTTGTTTGGTAATACAGTATTTAGAAAGAAGGATAACACTATGTACGGAAAACCCCTGGATTCAATTGGTTTTGTCTCTCAGTTTGACCCCGAAGTAGCGGCAATGATGGATCGCGAATTTACACGGCAGCGGGATGGCTTGGAGCTGATCGCTTCGGAAAACTTCGCTTCTCCTGCAGTAATTGCTGCAATGGGTTCTATTTTGACCAATAAGTATGCGGAGGGTCTGCCGGGCAAGCGGTACTACGGCGGCTGTCAGTTTGTAGATGAGTTGGAGAGCCTGTGCATCCAGCGAGCCAAGGATCTCTTTGGCGCGGAATTTGCCAATGTGCAGCCCCACTCCGGCGCACAGGCTAATATGGCAGTGCAGCTTGCACTGCTGCAGCCCGGTGATACCATGATGGGCATGAGTTTGGCAAACGGAGGCCACCTGTCCCATGGTAGTCCCGCTAACATTTCCGGAAAGTATTATAATGTGGTTTCCTATGATATCAATCCGGAAACTGGCTTTATTGACTATGATCAGATTCGGGATATGGCAAAGAAATGCCAGCCAAAGCTGATCATTGCTGGCGCCTCTGCTTATCCCAGAGCTATTGATTTTAAGGTATTTGCGGACATTGCCCACGAAGTGGGTGCAGTGCTGATGGTGGATATGGCCCATATTGCGGGCTTGGTTGCTGGTGGTGCCCATCAGAATCCTGTGCCTTATGCGGATATCGTTACCACTACTACCCATAAGACGCTTCGCGGCCCCCGTGGCGGACTGATCATGGGCAAGGAGGAATTTGCCAAGAAGATCAATTCTGCCGTATTCCCCGGTACCCAGGGCGGTCCTTTGGAGCATGTGATCGCAGCTAAGGCGGTCTGCCTAAAGGAAGCTATGAGCGATGCGTTCAAGGCCTATGCCCATGATGTGGTCAGAAATGCAAAGGTGCTGGCGGATGCACTGCTGGAGGAAGGCTTTGATCTGGTTACCGGCGGTACAGATAATCATTTGATGTTGGCGGATCTGCGTCCTATGAATATTACCGGTAAAGAACTGCAGACCCGGTGCGATGAGAATCATATCACGCTGAATAAGAATGCAATCCCCAACGACCCGGAGAAACCCTCTGTGACCAGCGGCGTGCGGATTGGTACTGCAGCCGTTACCACCCGTGGTTTGGGCGAGACTGAGATGAAGAAGATCGCACACTGCATTGCACTGACAGCCAAGGACTTCGAGGGTACTGCCGATGAAGTGAAGGCTACTGTCCATGAGATTTGCGAACAGTTTCCGCTCTACAAATAATTGAAAGAAGTCGCTGCTCACAAACCGGGCAGCGACTGTTTTCTATGTTCTACCATAAAAAGAAGAGCCACCCAATTGGGTGGCTCTTGAAATGCAGTGGTAAGGAATCAGCGCTTGCTGAACTGGGGAGCACGTCTCGCAGCTTTCAAACCGTACTTCTTTCTTTCCTTCATTCTGGGGTCACGGGTCAGGAAACCGGCAGCCTTCAGGGAAGTGCGGTACTCGGGGCTCATGGTCAGCAGAGCCCGGGAAATGCCATGACGGATAGCGCCGGCCTGGCCGGATACGCCGCCGCCGGCGACGGTGACAACAACGTCGACCTTACCGATCAGGTCGGTGGTGACAAGGGGCTGACGGACAACCAGCTTCAGGGTGTCCAGACCAAAGTACTCGTCGATATCACGGCCGTTGATGATGATAGAACCGGTGCCGTTCTCGTAGACCCGAACACGGGCAACGGAGGACTTACGGCGGCCAGTGCCGTAATGATACTTCTTAGCGCTTTCGTACATAGTCATTTACCTCCAAATCAGTCCAGGGTCCAAGCTTCGGGCTTCTGGGCAGCGTGGGGATGCTCAGCATCCTTGTACAGGTGCAGGCGGCCCATGCAGTTCTTGCCCAGGGTGTTCTTGGGCAGCATGCCCTTGACGGCGTGCTCCATGGCGAAGTCGCTGCGCTTCTCCATCATGATGCGGGCCTTGGTCTCCTTCAGGCCGCCGATCCAGCCGGACACACGGTAGTAGACCTTCTGGTCGGCCTTCTTGCCGGTCAGAACAGCCTTGTCGGTGTTGATGATGATGACATAG
>JAZNIG010000111.1:0-17049 GCA_045577355.1 Faecousia sp.
GGCACATACCGGCCCAGGGCGTAAGCGCCCCGGTCATCGCCGCCAATGTCCATAATGCCGTAGACGGACTTGTCCGTCACCAGCCGGTAGGCCTCCGCCGGCAGCGCCGGCAGGTCCACATTGGTATTGGCAAACTGGGGGGAGATCAAGGTTACACCGCTCTGCGCCAGCACTTTTGCGCTGTCCTTGGTGCGGAAATAGGGATTGACAATATCCAGATCCGCAATACACACGCGCTTCCCCTCTCCTGCCAGATGCAGGGCGTAGTTGACCGCTATGTTGGTTTTGCCGCTGCCATAGTGGCCGGCAAAGAGCGTCAGTCGTTTATGCTCCATACCGCCAGCTCCTTACAGCAGCTTGCGGATGATCTTTCCGCTGGTAGTCTTTGGCAGTTCTGTGCGGAACTCCACGATCCGGGGATATTTATAAGGCGCGGTACGCTGCTTGACGTAGTTCTGGATCTCCTTTTTCAGTTCCTCCGTACCCTCTGTACCGGCAACCAGCACGATGCTGGCCTTGACCACCTGGCCTCGGACCTCGTCAGGGGCAGCGGACACACCGCACTCCAGCACATAAGGCAGCTCCATAATGGTGCTCTCGATCTCAAAGGGTCCGATCCGGTATCCGGAGGACTTGATTACATCGTCGGCCCGGCCCACATACCAGTAGAAGCCGTCCTCATCCTTCCAGGCCACATCGCCGGTGTGGTAGAAGCCGTCCCGCCAGGTCTCGGCGGTAACCTCCGGATTGCCCTCATAGCCGTAGCTCAGGCCACAGGGCAGGCCGTCTGCAATGTTGATACAGATCTCACCGCTCTCACCGGGATCTACTTCGTTGCCCTCCGGGTCCAGTAGATGTACATCATACAGGGGTACCGGCTTGCCCATGGAGCCCAGCTTGTGACAGCCGCCGCTCAGGTTGCCGATGATCAGGGTGCTTTCGGACTGGCCGAAGCCCTCCATGATGCTCAGACCGGTAGCCTTCTGGAACTGCCGGTAGACCTCCGGATTCAGTGCCTCACCGGCGGTGGAGGCGTGCTGGATGGAGCTGAGGTCGAAACGGCTCAGATCCTGCTTGGCAAGCATCCGGTACATGGTGGGCGGTGCGCAGAAGGTGGTAATTTGATATTGAGCAAACTTGGGCAGGATCTTCTCCGCGTCAAAGCGATCAAAGTCATAGACGAAGATCGCCGCCTCGCACAGCCACTGGCCGTAGAGTTTGCCCCACATGGACTTGGCCCAGCCTGTATCGGAAATAGTCAGGTGCAGGCCATCGGGGTTGACCCGGTGCCAGTATTTGGCGGTAATAAAATGGCCCAAGGGATATTTATAATTGTGGGCTGCCAGCTTGGGATAGCCGGAGGTGCCGGAGGTAAAGAACATGAGCATGGGATCAGAGCCGCAGGGCGCATCCTCAGCCCGGGCAAAATGGGAGCTGTACATGATGTATTCCTCGTTGAAATCACGCCAGCCCTCTCGGCTGCCACCCACTAGGATCTTATACTCCACACCTGGGCACTTGGCAGCTGCCGCATCTACCGCGTCAGCCACATCCCCATCGGCAGTACAGAGGATCGCCCGGACCTTACCGGCTTCGAAGCGGTAAGCAAAGTCCTTCTCCAAAAGCTGATTGGTGGCAGGAATCGCCACAGCGCCCAGCTTGTGCAGACCCAGAACCGCAAACCAGAATTGGTAGTGGCGTTTGAGCACCAGCATGACCCGGTCGCCCCGCTTGATTCCCAGCGCTTTGAAATAGTTGGCAGCCCTTGCCGACTCCTTCATCATATCCCGGAAGGTGAAGCGCCGCTCTGTCCCATCCTCGGACAGGTGCAGCATTGCCAGCTTCTCCGGCTTTGCTGTGCCCAGCCCATCCACGATATCGAAGGCGAAGTTAAACTTCTCCGGGTCGTTAAAGCTGATGGCGGTAAGCAGGCCGTCCTCCACTGTACGGTTGATGAACTTACGGTAGATCCGCTCCTGCTTGTCGGGTGCCACCACCTTGGTATCGGGTGTAGCCACCGCCGCCGCCTGTTCTCCCTCACGGGCAGCGGAATTACTCAGCACAAAGGCATAGAACGCACAGTCTTCCCCATCCACAGCGATCATGCCGTGGGGCGTGGAGGAATCATAGTAGATACAGTCGCCGGGGTGCAGGATCTCACTGCGGCCGCCGATCTGGATCTTCATGTGACCCCGGATCACAATGTCGCATTCCTGCCCCACATGGGTAGTAAGTTCAATATCCTCATACTCCGCGCTGGGGCGGTATTTCATTTCCATGTACAGCGGCAGGGCAATTCGGTTTCGGAAGTCTGCCGCCAGGTTGTAACCCACCATATGGTGGGCTTCTTCAATGCGCTGGCCTTCTCCCTTGCGGGTCAGGTCATAGGAACGGAGCTTGGGACTGCGGCCCTCCAGCAGATCGCCCATATCCACGCCAAAGCTCAGGGTACAGCGGTACAGGAAAGCAACGCTCAAATTGCGGCTTCCTTCCTCGCACTGTATGTACTCTTCCACACTTAAGTTTGTACGGGCAGCCATCTCCTCCACAGTAAATCCGGAGATCTCCCGCAATTCCCGGATACGCCCGGCCACTTCCCGGATCTTATAATCCATTCCGGTTATCATTTCTTCCATAATCGCACACCTCTTTAACGCAAAAGCTCGTCTCAAAGAATGATTCTTTGAGACGAGCTGCACAAGACATACCCGCGGTACCACTCAAATTGCATTTGCCTCACAGCAAATACCCCTCATCGGGCTCTAACAAGCCCTAAGCACTGACGCAGCTTACACGGGAGAGTTCTACTGGCTTTCGCGTTCTTCTCTCCGGCTTGGGAGCGACAGCCTGACTGCGTGCATCATGGCTTCCACCAACCGCCATTTCTCTCTGGATGCAGCTACAGTCGGCCCTCTCCGTCTGGGCCTTTATGTATTTTATAGAATCATATCACTCAAATATAGAATTGTCAACCAAAAAGTACCTGACAATGGCAATTTTGGCACTTAAAGCAGCGCTCCGTTGTTTTTTGGTACTGTGCTTTACAGCTTGTTGCGCTGGATCTTCCCGCTGATGGTTTTAGGCAATTCATCCCGGAATACCACGATGCGGGGATACTTGTAAGGCGCGGTGTGCTGCTTGACATAGTTCTGAATTTCTTTTTTCAATTCCTCTGTGCCTTCGGTACCGGGAACAAGCACGATCGAGGCCTTGACCACCTGCCCCCGCACTTCATCGGGCGCTGCGGAAACGCCACATTCCAGCACATAGGGCAATTCCATAATGGTGGATTCGATCTCAAAAGGTCCGATCCGGTAGCCGGAGGACTTGATCACATCATCCGCGCGGCCCACATACCAGTAGTAACCGTCCTCATCCCGCCATGCCACATCACCGGTGTGATACATACCGTCATGCCATACACTGTCGGTGGCTTCCTGATTGCGGTAGTAACCCAGGAACACGCCGCAGGTAGGCTTGGGATCAGTGCGGATAACGATTTCACCGTTAATACCGTCTTCCACGGGATTACCATCGGAGTCTACGATATCAATACCATAGCCGGGAACAGGCTTACCCATTGCACCGGGCTTGATCGCTGCGCCATAGAGGTTGGCGATACCCAAAGTCATTTCGGTCTGACCGAAGCCTTCGTGGATCCGCAGGCCGGTAGCTTTTTCAAACTGATAGAAGACCTCCGGATTCAGAGCTTCACCGGCAGTGGTTGCGTGGTGGATGCTGGACAGATCATAGCCGCTCAAATCCTGTTTGATCAGCATACGGTACATGGTGGGAGGTGCGCAGAAGGTGGTGATGCCATACTTTGCGAACATGGGCAGGATCTTTTCAGCGTCAAAGCGGTCAAAGTCATAAACGAATACTGCGCCTTCACACAGCCACTGGCCGTAGAGCTTGCCCCACAAAGCCTTGCCCCAGCCGGTTTCGGAGATGGTAAAGTGCAGGCCGTCCCGTTCGCACAGGTGCCAATACTTGGCGGTCACATAGTGACCCAATGCATATTTGTAGGAATGGGTAGCCATCTTGGGATAACCGGTAGTACCGGAGGTAAACAGCATCAGCATGGGGTCTGAGCCACAAGGCGCATCCTCAGTGCGCTCATAACGGCGGCTGAAGAGCTTGTACTCCTCGTTATAATCGTGCCAACCTTCACGGCTGCCGCCAACCAGCACCTTAGTCAGATTCATACCTGCAGACTTTTCTGCCAGTTCTACTTGTTCTGCGGTGTTACTGTCAGCAGTACACAGCACAGCGCTCACATCTGCAGCCTGGAAACGATAAACAAAATCGTGCTCCATCAGCTGGTTGGTAGCGGGGATTGCGATTGCACCCAGCTTGTGCAAGCCAAGAATTGCAAACCAGAACTGATAGTGACGCTTCAGTACCAGCATGACTCTGTCGCCCTGCTTGATGCCCAGAGATTTAAAGTAGTTGGCACTCTGGGAGGACGCGTCCTTCATATCCTTAAAGGTGAAGCGGCGTTCAGTCATATCGTTAGCCACATGGACCATAGCCAGCTTTTCCGGCTCTCTTCTTGCGATAGCATCCACAGTGTCAAAGGCAAAGTTATAAGACTCATCATCAGAGAAGGTCATACCCTGGAACACGCCGTTTTCATCTTCCACTGCATTGACAAACTTATTGCACAGCAACTTCTGGTCAGGCCTACCCTTGCGACTCTGGCCGATGTACAGAGGCTGGTCGGTAGAATCGGAAGCCATGATCATGGAAAGGAATACGCAATCCTGACCGTCAATGGCGATCATACCGTGGGGGGTAGAGGACCGGTAGAAGATAGAATCGCCTTCCCGCAGAACTTCTTCGTGGTCACCCACCTTGATGCGCATAGCACCCTTCAGCACCAAGTCAAATTCCTGACCGGTATGGGTGGTGGTGTGGATGGGCTCCCTCTGGAGTTCTTCGGAGTATTTATAAGTGACCCAATAAGGGGTGGCAAGCTTCTTGCGAAACATGGGAGCCATGTCCTGAATGGTGATGCCGTCTTCGCTGGCGGTCACCAGCCCCTTACCCCGGCGGGTAACAGTATAACCGGACAGCTTGGCGCTGCGGCCTTCCAGTAAGACGGTGATCTCAATACCAAAGATCTTGGCGCACTTATGTAAAAATGTGAAGGGCAGATCCACAGTGCCGGTTTCATATTGGCGGTAAAGCTCCTCTGTTATCTCCGTCATCTCTGCCATTTTCCGGGAACTGTAACCCAGAATTTCCCGCATGCCTTTAATGCGGGTCGCAATGTCCAGCAACTGGTTGGAACTATTGGTGTTTGTCATGGTAGATCTCCTTCCTGACACAAAAATGGAATAAAAAAAGCCCCAAGAACAATGTCCTTGAGACGAGCAAAAACCCGCGGTACCACTCAAATTGCAGCATGTGCTGCCCCTTCACGCTCTGACAAGCGCTATCCCTTAACGCGGGCAGACGTAAGCACCTGGCAACTGCTCGGTACTTCGGCTCAGAAGTGATGGATCATTCGGTACCTTTCTGTCAGCTTACACCACCCGCTGACTCTCTGTAATCCTGGTCTACCGGACCGTCTTCGTCATTGCTTTTTTATATTGCAAGTATTTTAGCATGTCTTTGACAAAAAGTCAAATGTCTTTTTGTCAAAGAATGTTCGGGATCTTTTGTATTGGTTTGTTAAAAACGCACAAGAATGTTTTTTTGATTTGTTGCTATTGACAATTTGCAATCCTTGTGTTTAAATATAGTCACCGAATATTTCAAAGACTTTGACGGAAAATTTGCTTTATTCTGAAAGCTCCAGAGAGCCGGCGATTGGTGTGAGCCGGTGCGGTAGAATCTAGCGATCTGATTCCTGAGTCGATCTTGTGAAAGCTATCGCAAGTAATGAGATCCGGGCGCTCCCGTTACAGAGATAGGGCTTGTTGGAGCCTGATGAGTGATTCTCCGCCAGGAGAATAAGCAGGGTGGTACCGCGAATTTATCTATTCGTCCCTGAGATCTTTGGATCTCAGGGACTTTTCATTCTATTAAGGAGATGCAAACTATGAACACGATCAAACTATCCGATGTAACCATGAAGCAGACCGCTGACGGCTTTAGCCTTTCCTTTAAGGAAAAAATCGAACTGGCAAAGCTGCTGGATAAGTTAGGTGTATCTGTGATCGAACTGGAGGGTATCCAGAACATTCGTATTGACAGCCTGCGGATCAAGTCTATTTCTGCAGCGGTAATAAATAGTGTGATCGCCGTTCCTGTTCAGTTAAACGCGGAAAATCCTGTACAGGTATGGAACGCTGTACAGCAGGCTAAGGCGCCCCGTCTTCAGGTTTGCGGTGCAGTGAGTGCCGTGCAGATGGAGTATCTGTATCACAAGAAGCCGGACGCTATGCAGGCGGCCATCGTAGAGACGATCCAAGCCTGTAAGGCGTTGTGTGCAGATGTGGAATTTTTGGCTGATGATGCAACCCGGGCAGATCCTGCGTTTCTTGCCAATACTATAAAGGCGGCTATTGCTGCCGGTGCAACAACAATCACGATCTGCGATACTGCCGGTTCGATGCTGCCTGCAGAATTTGCTCTATTTATTAGGGGGTTATACGAAGCAATCCCTGAGATGAAGAATGTAAATGTGGGTGTTTCCTGCTGTAATATCTTGTCAATGGCAGATGCCTGTGCCGTTGCATCCGTAGCAGAAGGCGTTACCGAGTTAAAGGCTGCGGCCTATCCTATCGATACTGCCAGCATCGCCAATGTGGCAAAGGTGCTGTCTGCAAGAGGTGACACCTTCGGTGTGTCCACCGGTGTTCAGATGACGCAGCTGCGCCGAATTATGGACCGCGTTTGTCAGATCTGCCAAGCAGTTAAAACGAAGAATTCTGTTATGACCGCAGCACAAGCAGATACAGGTATCTATTTAACTTCTCATGATGATATTGCCGCTGTAGCAAAGGTGGCAGAACAATTGGGCTATGATCTGTCCGAAGATGACAGTATGAAGGTTTATGAAGCCTTTAAGCGCATTGCTGCCAAGAAAGAGCAGGTCAGTTCCAAGGAATTAGATGCGATCATTGCATCTGCCGCACTGCAAGTGCCCCCTACTTATAAGCTGGACTCCTTTGTGATTACCTCCGGCAACACCATCTCTTCTACTGCACATATTAAGCTTATTAAGAATGACCAGCCTATGGAGGGCGTATCCATCGGTGACGGTCCTATTGATGCAGCATTTGTCGCTATTGAGAGCATCACCGGTTGCCATTACGAACTGGATGACTTCCAGTTGCAGTCCGTAACTGAAGGACGGGAGGCTATGGGTCAGACTGTGGTAAAGCTTCGCAGCGGTGGCAAGGTCTATTCCGGCAAGGGTATTTCTACGGATATTGTTGCAGCCGGTATCCATGCCTATTTGAGCGCACTGAATAAAATTGTTTATGAGGAGGGAGAGGTATGAATCTCTCATTTTCCACCAGAGGTTGGCCTGATCTAACCTGGGATGAAATGGTTAAAACCGCATTGGAAATGGGGTTTAGCGGCATCGAGGTATATAATCTTCCCAAATTTGATGACATGGTGGCAAAGGGCGGTCCGTTTCATCCGTACCAGACTGCTGCCACAGTCCGTGAGTTAAGGGAGAAAAAACTGGTCATTCCTTGCTTTGATACGTCCTATGATCTTTCTTCCGATCCCCATGCGGTCGCGGACTTGACAAATTTGATGGACATTGCGAAAAATGCACAGGTAAAGTATGTGGTTGCCTGCGCCTTGGAAGATAACGAAGAAATGGTGCAGCAGGCTTTGGCACAGTTGGTTCGCACTGCCGAAGAGGCCGGTGTGTCTTTGCTTTTGAAAACCAGCGGTATCTATGCGAACACCGCAAGACTGCGCACCATGCTCGATCAGTTTGCCAGCGATAATCTGGGCGCACTGTGGGATGTGCACCATCCCTACCGGGACTTTGGCGAAAGTGGCGATACCACAATTAAGAACTTAGGCGCTTATGTGTGCCATGTCCATCTGCGGGACTCTGACGATGCAGGTGTCTACCAGCTAATCGGCGAAGGCACCATGCCCATTGACCAGGTAATGCGGGCGCTCTCTTCCGTCAACTACGATGGCTTTATCTCTTTGGAGTGGAAGCCGGAATGGTTGGAGGATCTGCAGGATCCGGAGATCATTTTTCCGTACTTTGTGAACTATATGGCCAGGTTCCACTCTACCCGTGGCATGAAGAAAAAGCTTTATCCCAATCACGACGGCACTGGTCAGTATATTTGGAAGAAGGACGAACTGATCAACCTGACCTTCCCGCAAGTGCTGGACAGAGTGGCGGAAGAATTCCCGGATCAGTACTGTTTCAAATATACCACTTTGGACTACACACGTACCTACGCCCAGTTCCGGGAGGATGTGGACCGGTTCGCAAGAGCCTTGGTTTCCATGGGTGTAAAGGCCGGTTCTAAAGTGGCAATCTGGGCCACCAATGTGCCCGCATGGTATATCACATTCTGGGCAACCACCAAGATCGGTGCGGTTCTTGTCACCGTGAATACCGCCTACAAGATCCACGAAGCGGAATACCTGCTCCGCCAGTCCGATACCCACACCTTGGTGATGATCGACTCCTGCCTGGACTCCAACTATGCCCAGATCATCAACGAGCTTTGTCCTGAGATCGCTTTTACAAAGGCTGGCGAGCCCTTGCACTGCAAGCGTCTGCCTTTCCTGCGAAATGTTATTACCGTTGGTTTTCAACAACCCGGATGCCTGACCTTCGATGAGGCCATGGCAAGATATGAATTGGTCAGCCGGGAGCAGGTGGCGCAGATGGCGGCTGCTGTCCGCCCCGAAGATGTCTGCAATATGCAGTATACCTCCGGCACTACCGGCTTCCCCAAGGGCGTTATGCTGACCCACTACAATGTGGTAAATAACGGTAAGTGTATCGGTGACCGTATGGGTCTGTCCACCGCAGATCGTATGATGATCCAGGTGCCTATGTTCCACTGCTTCGGCATGACCCTTTCTATGACCTCTTCCATGACCCATGGCGCGACCATGTGTCCTATGCCCTACTTCTCCGCAACTTCTTCTTTGGCTTGTATCAATCAGGAGAAGATCACTTGCTTCAACGGCGTGCCCACCATGTTCATCGCCATGTTCAACCACCCGGACTACCGCAAGACCGATTTTAGTCATATGCGTACCGGTATTATGGCTGGTGCAGGTTGTCCTCCGGAGCTGATGCGCCGCGCCGCAAGACAGGATGAGATGAATATGTATGGCATCGTCAGCGTTTACGGACAGACTGAGTGCGCGCCCGGCAATACCATGTCCAGTTGGACGGATTCTCTGGAGGTACGCACCGACACCGTTGGCTATGCATTTCCCCATGTGCAGTGTAAGATCGTGGATCCGGAGACCGGAGAGAAAGTAGGCTCCGGTGTAAATGGTGAATTCTGCGCCAAGGGTTACAATACCATGAAGGGCTATTACAAGATGCCTCAGGGAACTGCCGACACCATCGATGCAGAAGGCTGGCTTCACTCCGGTGACCTTGCCTGCATGGACGAAGATGGCAATGTGCGGATTACCGGTAGACTAAAGGACATGATCATCCGCGGCGGTGAGAATATTTACCCCAAGGAGATTGAGGAATTTATTTATACCCACCCTCAGACTAAGGATGTTCAGGTCATCGGCGTGCCGGATAAGAAGTACGGCGAAGAGATCATGGCCTGTATCATTCTGAAGGAACCCGGCTCTGTTACCGTGGAGGAAATGACCGCCTATATCAAGGCGAGTATGGCCCGGCATAAGGTGCCCAAGTATATCGAGTTTGTGGACAGTTTCCCCATGAATGCGGCAGGTAAGATCCTGAAGTATAAAATGCGGGAGGAAGCAGCACTTCGCTTGGGACTGACAGGCGACGGCTCCGACACCGCAGGCCCCGGCAAATAAAGATAACTGTGGATGCAGTCAGAGGGCGTTATCTTCGGCATTGGCGTAAAGATGTACACGATTGCAGGAACCTATCATCGTCCACGGTGCAAGTGCAGTTTATGTAATTACCTATTGGAAACCACATTATTCTAACTAAAAAGGGGTTGTAAAATAACTCGTATCAATATACGCAATAACCGGCGGGAGACGGCCAGCGCCCTACAAACATCTCACCGGAGATACCGTAGGGCGGGGGTTTACTCCCGCCGTAAATTTATTTTATGGATTAAACGGAATAAATATGCGTTTTTTACAGCCCCTTTTGTTATATTGTTTGTTGATTAGTGACACCGCTGGCAAGCGGTGTAGCCGGATGTAAGTGCTGTGGAGAGCGTAACATATTCAGGGTTTTTCATATTACTGCAACCAGAACGTGAATGGTACTTGGTTCCTCCGTTTGTAGGGATCCATACCATAATATTATCAGGGTTTGAGGGGTCTGCTTTTCCACATGCAGTGCATGTTCCGTTAGCGTAATTGTGCGTAGAAGCACTGCCGGTAGTTTTACCACAGACGGAACAGGTTTTGGGAGTGGTACAATTGGCAGCGATCCAAGAATGGTCTAAAGGATCACCGTCAGTAGTGCCGCAAAGCGTACATTTTTTAGAGGATGTACATGTCGCGTCTGTCCAAGCGTGGTCTAAGGGGGTTCCTTCAGTAGTGCCACAAAGCGTACATTTTTTTGGGGATGTACATGTCGCGTCTGTCCAAGGATGGTCTAAGGAGTTTCCTTCAGTAGTGCCGCAAAGTGTGCATTTTTTAGGGGATGTACATGTTGCGTTTTCCCAAGAATGTGCCACAGCTTGTCCTTCCGTTGCTCCGCAAGTGGAACAAGTTTTAGGGGATGCACAAGAGGCATCTTTCCAAACATGGCTATGGATTGTTTCATTAGAGCCGGAAGGATCCCTACTGATGCCTGATCCAGTAGGCCCGGAATCAGGGGTATCCGGCGTGCAGGCGGTTAGGCTCAAGAATAATGTGAATACCAGAAATAAGGAAAACACTCTTCGCATAATTATATACCTCTTTTGTGAAATAATAAATTGCCTAATGAAAGTTCTATGCTGAAAGAGAAAACAATTCTAATGTCGTTATTTTGGCACATAAAGCTGCACCGCAGAATTATTTTACCATGAGGTGTTAAGTATTTCAATCTATTTGCGAAAGTTAATGGTGGCTAAGTGTGGGTGTCACACATTATCGCATCATCTGCATATCACGGTTCAAAAACACGGTGTCCGTGCTTGACAACACGCCGGTTTGTGTGGTATTATTCAAGTATAAAAGGGGTATATATCTGCAGCCTGGATCCCGGCGCCCCTGGAAAAGAGGAATAATTGTTATGGATAAGTATTTTGTTCAGCCAGAACAGGGGGAACAGACACTGTATGCCGGTTTTGGAAAAGTAGATATTACGCCGGATTATGCTGTCAGTCTGGGCGGCTTCGGCGATTACGAAAACCGACGTGCCAATGGTGTTCTGGATCCTATCTATATGACCTGTATTGCCCTAACCCAAGGGGAAGAAACAGTCCTTTTATATACTATGGATAACCTGGGCTGCGGTACTACATTGGCCAGTGAACTCCGGAAAGGTGTGGCCTTGGCCACGGGTGTCCCCGCAGACCGGATATTCTTTGGTGCTACACATTGTCATTCCTGTCCTATTGTTGTTTGGTTCACGGATGAAGCCAGTGAGCGATACAGGGCATTTCTTCCCGAGGCTGCGGCTCAGGCAGGGTTGCGCGCTCTGGAAGATCGTGCTCCTGCCACAGTCCTGCGGTCGAAGCAGGTCCTTGAAGGACTTAATTTTTGCCGCCACTATAAGCTGGCTGACGGCACCGTTGCCGGTTCCAGTTACGGCAGATTTGACCAAGCTGCCATTGTTGGGCACACAGCCGAAGCGGATCGGCAGATGGTGCTGGTGAAATTTGCCCGGGAAGAGAAGAAGGATATCCTTCTGGTTAACTGGCAGGCCCATGTGGACCACGCGGGCGAGAACGGCTTCTTGAACATATCCGCAGATTTCCCTGGCGCTATGCGCACAGCGCTGGAGTCGGAAACCGATATGCAGGTGGCTTATTTCACTGGTGCATCCGGTAATATGAGCTATCAGAGCCGGATTCCGGAGGAAAATCCCGGCCTAACCATGACACAATATGGCCAGGAGTTGGCCCGTCTGGTTTTGGAAGCGCTGCCTTTTCTGACACCGGTGTCCGGTCAACCTATGGATGCTGAGCGGTTTATGTTGCAGGTTAATATTAACCATGCTGGGAGTGACCGGCTGGAAGAGGCAAGAGAAGTTACTGAACTATGGTTATCTGAAGGCAAACCTAAGGGTACTGAGTTGGCAAAACGCTACGGTTTTTCCTCTGTATATCATGCCTACTCTGTGGCTGAACGGGTAAAGCTTCCCGAGACAGAGGAAGTGGAGTTGGGTGCTTTTTGCGTGGCTGGGGTAGCCTTTGTCACCGCTCCTAACGAGATGTTTGCAGAAACAGCCATGCATATCAAAGAACGATCTCCCTTTGATACTACTTTCATCGTATCCGGAAACGAATACTATATTCCTACCAGAAATGCATTCCGGCACGGATGCTACGAGGCAGATACCTCACGCTACACAGAAGGCACTGCGGAGCGTATCGAAGATGCGCTTGTGAAAGCACTGAAAGAGCTTAAGGCTGATGTAACTGTGTAATAGTTGACAAAAGCTGAAGGCCTTACCCAGTATGCTGCGCGAAAAGTACCTTGATATGACTAACGCGGATACATATTGTCAATTGAGCGAATTTTCAGAAATTATTATTGCAAATATGATGAAAAGCACGGCAGGGAATGAATCCCTGCCGTGTAATTTGTTATAAATGCAGGACCCGGTCTTTAATCTCCTGGGTACGGCCCTGATTCCAGTATTGGGTGCCAATATAACCGCAGGTACGGCGGGCCACATTCATTTTGCTCTGGTCCGTATTGCCGCACTGGGGGCAGACCCATACCAGTTTGCCGTCATCCTCCTGAATCTGGATCTCGCCGTCATAGCCGCACTCCTGGCAATAGTCGCTCTTGGTGTTCAGCTCGGCGTACATGATGTTGTCATAGATAAACTTCATCACTTCCAGTACCGCGTCGATATTTTGCTGCATATTGGGCACTTCCACATAGCTGATGGCGCCGCCGGGGGAGAGCTGCTGGAATTCTGCTTCAAAAGCCAGCTTGGTAAAGGCATCAATTTCCTCGGATACATGGACATGATAGGAGTTGGTGATATAGCTCTTGTCGGTAATGCCGGGGATCATGCCAAAACGGTTCTGCAGACACTTGGCAAATTTGTAGGTGGTGGATTCCAGCGGTGTGCCGTACAGGGAGAAGTGGATATTGTGGGCGGCTTTCCATGCGGCACAGGCGTCGTTCATATGCTGCATTACCTGCAGGGCAAAGGGCTTTGCCTGATCGTCTGTATGGGAACGGCCGGTCATATACTTGACACACTCGTACAGACCTGCATAGCCCAGGGAAATGGTAGAGTAGCCGCCGAAGAGCAGCTTGTCGATAGGTTCGCCCTTGGGAAGCCGGGCCAATGCGCCATACTGCCACAGGATCGGCGCGGCGTCGGAAAGGGTGCCCTTCAAGCGCTCGTGGCGGCACAGCAGAGCCTGGTGGCATAGTTCCAGACGCTCATCAAAAATCTGCCAGAACTTGTCCATGTCCTTTCCGGAGGACAGGGCTACATCCACCAGGTTGATGGTGACAACACCTTGGTTGAAGCGTCCATAGTATTTCGATTTTCCGTTTTCGTCCACATAGGGTGTCAGGAAAGAGCGGCAGCCCATGCAGGTGTAGCAGTGGCCCTCGCCATTGGAGTCGACCTTCAATTCCAGCATTTTCTTTTCACTGATATAATCCGGAACCATCCGCTTGGCGGTACACTGGGCAGCCAGGCGGGTCAGATACCAGTAGGGGGAATCCTCTGTAATATTGTCCTCCTCCAGCACATAGATCAGCTTAGGGAAGGCGGGGGTGATCCAAACACCCTTCTCGTTTTTAACACCTTGGTAGCGCTGGCGCAGCATTTCCTCAATGATCAGGGCCAGGTCCTTTTTCTCCTGCTCGTTCCGGGCCTCGTTTAGGTACATGAATACGGTGATGAAGGGGGCTTGGCCGTTGGTAGTCATCAGGGTGACAACCTGATATTGAATGGTTTGCACACCTCTGCTGATTTCTTCCCGAAGCCGCTCTTCTACTACCTTAGAGATAGCTTCTTCGTTGCCGTCTACTCCCAGCAGAGCCATTTCCTGGGCAACTGCCTTGTGGATTTTTTCCCGACTGACCTGAACAAAAGGTGCCAGGTGGGTCAAGCTGATGGACTGACCACCATACTGGTTGGAGGCCACTTGGGCAATGATCTGCGTAGCGATGTTGCAGGCGGTAGAGAAGGAATGGGGTTTTTCAATCAGTGTGCCTGAAATCACTGTTCCGTTCTGGAGCATATCTTCCAGATTCACCAGATCGCAGTTGTGCATATGCTGGGCATAGTAGTCAGAGTCATGGAAGTGGATGATGCCTGCATTATGGGCATCCACAATCGCCTTGGGAAGCAGGATACGGCTTGTGATGTCCTTTGAGACTTCGCCTGCCATATAGTCCCGCTGAACCGCGTTGATCGTGGGATTTTTATTGGCATTTTCCTGCTTGACCTCTTCGTTGTTGCACTCGATCAGGCTCAGAATCCGGTCATCTGTAGTGTTGGATTGGCGCAGCAGGCTGCGGGTATAGCGATAGGTGATATAGGTTTTGGCTACCTCAAAGGCACCATGGGCCATGATGGATTTTTCTACAAGGTCCTGAATTTCTTCCACAGAAGGGCTGCGGCCCAGTTCCTCACAGCTGATCTGGACGCTTTGGGCAATTCGTTCAATTTGCAGGGGGGTCATCCGGACGCTTTCTTCCACAGCCTCATTGGCTTTGGTGATAGCGGTGATGATTTTGGATAGGTCAAAAACTGCCTCTGCACCGTTGCGCTTAATTATTTTCATATAACAAACTCCTTTGGGACATTCGATTGTGCAGAACCTATTATACTATATATTGTGTCTTTTGCAAGAGGAAATCACAAAATAAGGTATATTTTTTCGGAAAATGTAGTTTGGTGACGTGACTCTGAAGAAAAGAAGACAGAAATGTTCTATAAAAAGCGGGCGGTATGGAGTAATCGCAACAATCGATTGAAGGGAAAGGAACATGACTGATAAAGAATAGGCAATGATAAAGCGGTCTTTTAGCTTTTTACTTTCCAACCAGGAGATATTTTCATGTACCCAATAGGGGAGTTGTGGTTATCCATACCTGAGCTTTTAGAACTGGGTCGGTGCGCATTTATATACAGGATCGGGATAGAAACCCGGTGAATACTGAAAATTCATTCTCATATTACTGTTGGGGAAAGCTGTACAAATACAAAACCGAACATTGCACACCCTGACGAGGGGTGCATAAACTGTCCTATAAGCGTTTTGCTTATCCCCAAAATTATATCGGGAGGTAATACCATGTCTGAGTGTTGTCAGGGAAGCGTGCGCTGCAGCGGTGATGATCTGCGGGAAGCGCTATCCATTCACACCCGAAAAATCACAGATAGTTGCCGGGATAAGGACTGTATCGAGGACCTGCGGGTTTATTTGACCGCCGGCTCTCAGGCTGTTCTGGATGCAAGTGCCGGGGCAAAGGTCCGCTGTGCGGAGCTCCTATATACGTATATCGATGTAGAACCGGTAGCTTTTGATCAGAATCACTACTGCATTGATGTGACATTCTACTACCGTATTTTGGCTGACGCGGTGGTAGGTTGTACCCGTCCTGCATCCCTGTATGGCTTGGCCGTGTTTTCCAAGCGGGCAGTGCTATGCGGTGAAGATAGCAAGGCCCACATTTTCACCAGCGATACCCGGATCGGTGAATCGGATGGACCGAGCCGGTTCTGTTCAAACCTTCCCACTGCGGTGGTGGAGGTCACTGCACACAATTAGTAATGTACAAAACCAACCCATATCCTATTAAAAACAATACGAGAGCATCTTATTTGCTGAATTTAGGGTACAATATAATTATCACCTAAGGGAGGCAACGATATGATTTTAACAAATGCTGCAATCTGTGAATTCGGCAATTATCTCCGTTGTGAGGAAAAAAGTGAGGCAACACAAGAAAAATATCTGCGAGATGTGCAGACATTTTGCAAATATACAAGCGGCAGCGAAGTTTCAAAGGAGCTTGTGGTAGATTGGAAAAAGCATTTGGTGGAGCGAGGATACGCCGTCCGGTCTATTAACTCTATGCTGGCAAGTGTAAACTGCCTGCTGGAGTTTTTGGGGCTATCTGCCTGTAAGGTAAAGAACATCCGAATGCAACGGCAGACCTACTGTGCTGAAGATAAGGAGCTAACAAAAGCAGAGTATCTGCGGCTGTTGCAGGTATCTAAAAAGAATGAACAGTTAAATTTAGTAATACAAACGATTTGTGGGACCGGTATCCGTGTTTCTGAACTGCAGTATTTCACCGTGGAATCGATACAGCATGACGAAGTAATTGTGGATTGCAAAAACAAGACCCGAACGATTCTCGTTCCGGGTAAATTAAAAAACCTTCTATTAAATTACGCCAAGCGCCACAGCATCACCACCGGCGCGATCTTCATTACCCGGACAGGCAAACCGCTGAATCGGAGTAATATTTGGGCAGCGATGAAAAAGCTGTGTGAAGCTGCGGGGGTTAAGGCATCCAAGGTCTTTCCGCATAACTTGCGGAAACTGTTCGCACGGACATTCTACGGCATTGAGAAGGATATTGCCAAGCTGGCAGATATTTTGGGCCACAGCTCCATCAATACCACACGCATCTACATCATGTCCACCGGTGCGGAACATCGCTGCAAAATCGAACGTCTGGGACTTGTGATATGACATAAACAACATAATATAAATTATGTCGCAATTCCGTTAACGCACGGTACGCACTTTTTCCAAAGGACGGTAATTTTGGGCATACAAA
>JAZNIG010000112.1:0-36056 GCA_045577355.1 Faecousia sp.
CTCCTTTTTTGATGCAGTTGTAGTGGCGGTGTCGGTTTTGGTGTCGGTTTCTGCGGTAGTCGGCATAAAGCACAAAAAAGAAGAAAGCCTAAAACTCGTTGGAGTTCCAGGCTTTTTTATGGAGCTGCTAGCCAGATTTGAACTGGCGACCTCATCCTTACCAAGGATGCGCTCTACCGACTGAGCTATAGCAGCATTTGCAGACAGCTTTTGCATTATACCGCACAGCACTGGTAAAGTCAAGCCCTTTTTAGGATTTTTTCGCAGTTTTCTTCCTTTCAGAATCCCTATCCGATACACTGCTTATTTCAGTTCCATGTCGGCTGCCCAAGGAGGCAGCGCTGTAAAAACCTGTTCCCGGCCCTGATGGAAGAATGTTAGGCGGCAGGAAAACAGCATCGGTGCTGTCTCCTTCGCCCGGGATCCGTACCTGTGATCGCCAACCAGAGGATATCCCCGGCTGGAAAATTGAACCCGGATCTGGTGACTGCGTCCCGTATGCAGCCGGACCTGCACCAGGGATTGCTCCCCGGCAGTCAGCCGCCGAAATTCCAGCCGTGCAGCCTTTACACCGGAACGCTGACGGTCCACTACAAACACTTTATTCTTCCTGCTGTCTTTAAACAGCAGGTCTTCCCAATCTCCATGCTCCGGCGGTGTTCCGTGAACCAGCGCCACGTACTCCTTGACTATCCGGTTCTCCTGAATCTCCTTGGACAGCCGGGCAGCGGCAGTCTTTGTACGGGCATAGACCATAACCCCGCCCACATTCTGATCCAGCCGGTGCAGAGGGAACACTTCCCCGCCTAACTGCTCCTGCAACCGGGCCGGCACACCGCTTTCTGAATCCAGCCCCACCGGCTTGACACAGACAACGATCTCTCTGTCCCCATAAAGAATCTCCACCGTCTTCACTCCCCGGATCATTTCTTAACATGTATTCTACCACAGGAGCCGGAAATGTCAAATTTCAGTTTATCTCTCTGTTGTTGGTAGCGTAGGGCGGGGGCTTACTCCCGCCGGAACCCGTATTCAATGGGCGGCGGGACCGAGGCCTCGCCCTACAATGACTGTGCTAAAACAGCGCGAGAAATACAAATTCACTCTGCTCCGGCATTGCAACGGATCCGAAAAACGTGTATAATAGGGCAAACAAAGGAGGACAGACTATGACCACCAATGACTTTCAGAGAAAATCTCCTTTGATGATTTTCCTAAGCTATTTTAAAAACCATAAAGGCCTGTTTCTCACGGACCTGCTGTGTGCTGTCATCATTGCCACCGTTGACCTGCTTTTCCCTCTGGTGACCCGCACTGCTTTGTATGATCTGCTTCCCAACAACCTGTTTGGCACATTCTTCACGGTAATCGCTGTGCTGCTGGTCTGTTATTTACTGCGGGCCCTGTGCAACTACATCGTAGCCTACTACGGCCACACCTTCGGCATCCGGGTAGAAGCGGATATCCGGGCTGACTTGTTCCGGCACATGCAGGAAATGAGCTTTGATTACTTTGACAGCAACCGCACTGGTCAGCTTATGAGTCGGCTCACTGCGGATCTATTTGATCTGACAGAGCTGGCCCACCACGGTCCTGAGGATCTGCTAACGTCTACTATTACCATTATCGGTTCCTTAATTGTTATGGCCTGTATTCAGTGGCGTCTGGCGTTGGTAGTGGGTCTGATGATACCAATATTTCTGTTTGCCATGATGCGAATGCGCAAGAGCATGTCCCGCGCCTCCAAAGCCGTAAAAGAAAAGACCGGTCATATCAATACGGAGATCGAAACCAGTCTGTCCGGCATCCGCACTGCCAAAGCCTTCGCCAATGAGGCGATGGAAAATGCCCGGTTCAGTACCGCCAATGAGATATTTAAGACCTGTAAACGCCAGTTTCACAAGGCTATGGGCCGTTTTAGCAGCTCCATGGAGTTTTGGCTGTGCAGCCTGAACGTGATCGTCATCGGCTATGGTGGCTATCTGACTATGCAGGAGCAGTTGGATTACCGGGATCTTCTCACCTTCACCCTGTACATTTCCGCCTTTATTACCCCTATGCGGAAGCTCAGCAGCTTTTCAGAACTGTTTGCCAACGGCTTCGCGGGTCTGAATCGGTTCGTGGACATCATGCGCACCGAACCCACTCTGAAGGACCGGGAAAACGCCCCGGACTTGACCGCTGTACAAGGCCGTATCCATGTGGATAATGTATCCTTTGCCTACGAGGGCGATCTGGATGTTCTGCGCAGCATAAACCTGGAAATCGAACCCGGTGAAACAGTGGCAATCGTAGGCCCTTCGGGCGGCGGCAAAACTACCCTTTGCCAGCTGATCCCCCGGTTTTATGATGTATCATCCGGTGCCATCCGCATTGACGGTCAGGATATCCGGGATGTAACCCAGAGAAGCATCCACGAAAATATCGGCATTGTTCAGCAGGATGTGTTCCTGTTTGCAGATACCATTCTGGAAAATATCCGTTATGGGCGACCCGCAGCCTCCGATGAAGAGGTCATAGAAGCCGCAAAAAAAGCAGAAATTTATGAGGATATTCTGGCTATGCCCAAGGGCTTCCAAACCTATGTGGGTGAGCGGGGCACACTCCTGTCCGGCGGTCAGAAACAGCGGGTGGCCATTGCCCGCATCTTTCTGAAAAATCCGCCCATCCTGATCCTGGATGAGGCCACCTCTGCTCTGGATTCAGTAACGGAAAGCCGGATTCAACGGGCCTTTGATGCCCTGTCTGTAGGCCGCACCACCCTGATCATCGCCCATCGGCTATCTACGATCCGGGCAGCAAACCGTATTGTCTGCATTGCTGACGGCATCATTACAGAATGTGGTACCCACGACGACCTGCTTCAAAAAGATGGCATCTACGCCAAACTCTACCACACCCAGCACGGCAAAGCCGATTGAGCTAGCCAAAACCTGCCAGCCGTGCCAATTCGTATTCATTGCTTTGTTATTGAAACGCAACTGTAGGGGAGGGTCAAGCCCCTCCCCTATAATCGACAATACGAAACAGCTCGATAAATCGGGGTTTTCACAATTTTTTCATTTTGCAGAATTTCTTCTTGCTATTTTCCAAAAGATGTTGTATACTACTTAAGCACCTGCCGGTGTGATGGAATTGGTAGACGTAGTGGACTCAAAATCCACCGCTGGCGACAGCGTACCGGTTCGAGTCCGGTCACCGGCACCAAAAATCCTGAATGCGAAAGCATTCGGGATTTTTACTTTTTACCTTTTCACTCTTCACTTTTCACTAAAAACGCATTTCGGATTTTTTGGAAGTAAGTAATAGGTATATGTGGTAGTTTTTACGCAACACTCAAAAATATCTGATATTCAGCCAACAAACAGCTTGTGTCATGAAAAACAAACGGCAGAAGTAACGAGTAAAACGGTATAGAAAAGAGAATCCAACAACAAAAGCTGTGTATGCAAGAAAGAATTCTTATGTCGGTAAAACGAATATTATGAATTGTGGATTGAAGGCAACGGTCATTGAGGATTTTGGGTGTGAGGATCTTACAGTACAATTTGAAGATGGACTTATACGTAAACACCGCAAACGAGACCATTTCGATCTAGGCAAAATTGCTCATGCTCCAGACATAAGTGAATGAACAGCTCTATCAAATCAATAACGCTCTATAACAACACGCGTCCGGCAGTAATGTTGGACGCGCGTTTTCGTCATAAAAAGTTTCCAATTTGGAAGGAAGAAAGTTGCGTATACCCCTTGCCTTTTTGACCCAAAACTCATATTACCCGGCAATATCTATGTTTCCTCGTTTTTGTCAGTCTTGTCAGCGCATAGTGCTCGTCGCACATAGACGCCACGTCGGGAGAATGGCTGACAAAAATCACGCATTTACCTTGCTCGGTCAATTTGCGGAAAATCTGCATAATTTTAGCTCGGTATAACTGAAAACCGCGCAACCCCCTGCTGCCTCCTGCTCATGTTTTTTCTTGCATAGGGCCAGCATTTGTGTTACCATATATAAAATACCAGAAAAAGGATTTGAACTCATGGAATACGCACAAATTACCACACTTGCCCAGAAGCTGAACCAAAATATCAGCCGAGTCATTGTGGGAAAAGAGACCCAGATCGAGCTGATCCTGACAGCACTGCTGGCCGGCGGACATATCCTGCTGGAGGATGTTCCCGGCACCGGTAAAACCACCCTGGCCAAGTCACTGGCCAAGTCACTGCACTGTGATTTCTCCCGGCTTCAGTTCACCCCGGACCTGCTGCCCTCAGATATTACAGGTTCCCGGATTTATAACCATCATACCGGTGAATTTTCATTCATTAAGGGGCCGGCCTTTACCAATATTCTGTTGGCTGACGAAATTAACCGTGCCACCCCCCGGACTCAGTCTGCCCTTTTGGAATGTATGGAGGAGCGGCAGATCACAGAAGGTGGCGTTACCTATCCTCTGTCGGCCCCATTTCTGGTCATTGCCACCCAAAACCCGGTAGAAACCCAGGGTACCTTTCCACTGCCGGAAGCCCAGTTGGACCGCTTTTTGATCCGGCTGTCTCTGGGCAATCCCACCTGTCAGGAAGCAGTTATGCTGCTGCAGCGCTTCATTCACAACCAACCCCTTGCAGAGCTGGAAGCCGTCGCCTCTGCCGATCAGATCAACGACGCGGCAGCGCTGTGTAAGACCTGCTGTGTAGATGTAGATATCATGGGTTATATGGCCTGCCTGTGTGAGGCCGCAAGGAATCCGGAAAAGGTCCGTCTGGGGCCGTCCCCCCGTGCCTTGCTGGCTCTAATGCGCTGCTGCCAGGCCCTGGCCGCCATCCAGGGCCGGGATTACGTAATCCCGGACGATGTGAAAGCACTGGCTGTTCCGGTCCTTGCCCACCGGATCGTACTTCGCAATATCAGCTACCAAATGACAAACGAACGCTTTGTGCAGGAACTGTTGGATCAGATCCCTGTCCCCACTGAGAGCCGGGCATGAATGTAATTACCTTTTTAGTGGCACTGCTGGTCCTGTACGGTTTTTGGACCTTTAGCATCCGGGTGGCACTAAAGCACTTGCGCTGCTCCCGGGCCTTTTCTGAACAGGCGGTATTTGAGGGCGAAGAAGGAAGGCTCATAGAGGTGGTCCGCAACGACACCCCTCTGGTGATCCCCTGGCTGCGGATCGAAAGCCGCATTTCTTCCAATCTGCAATTGGGCCGGCAAGACGTACTGCATGTGACCGATGAGAACTATCACTGCAGCCTGTTCACCCTGATGCCCCATCAGCAGATCCGCCGCACACATCGGGTAAAATTTCTGCATCGGGGCGCTTATGATTTGGGTAACGCAGCATTAACCTCCGGAGACCTGCTGGGAATCTTTAAATTCTTGCAGAATCAGGACTTAAGCGCTCCGGTGCTGGTCTATCCCAGTCTACTGTCCCAGGAGCAATTGCCTCTGCCAGTGTCGCGGGTTCTCGGTGAGTTGGTGCGGCGGCAGCAATTGCTGACTGACCCATTTCTGATCCGCGGTATCCGCTCTTACTGTCCTGGCGATCCTGTCCGGGATATTCACTGGGCTGCCACAGCCCGCACAAACCAAGTACAGGTGCGTCTGCATGACTATAGCTCCCAGACAAAGCTGCTGGTAGTACTGAATGTACAGAGCCAGGATGTACAGTGGACAGATTATATTTCAGACCGGCAGGCGGCACCTGTGGAAAACGGCATCCGTCTGGCCGCGTCCTTATGTGTGCATGCCCTCCGGTCGGGCCTTTCTGCCGGTTTTGCCGCCAATATGCCCCTGCAGGATTCCAGAAAAAGCACCCTGCTGCTGCCCGCCCACGGTCAGTTCCAGGAAGAAGCCCTGCTGGCTGCCTTTGCCCGGCTGCGCATCCACCGCACAGAGACCTTCCCCGCCCTTTTGGATTCCTTGGCCGTACATACCGGCCTGGACATTCTGATTCTGTCTGCCTACAACAGTGACAGTATCCAGGCAGCGCTTGCCCAGCTAAGACGGACCGGGAATCAAGTCACCTTCCACCAAATAGAAGGAGGCGCCTTATGAATCAGACTTTGCATGCCTCTGTGCGCAAAGCACAGATTCTTTTTATCATTGCCTTTGGCACTGTGCCGGTGGGGCTGATCTTGTTTGCCTTTACCGCACCGGAATTGGTTCCCTTTGCCTGGGCCTTCCCCGGCGCTTATCTGCTTTTCGCCCTGCTGGCTCTGTATGTGCGTGGAAAATGGCGGTTGCCCTACGGCATTGCTATATCCGTGCTGATACTGCTTCTGATCTGCCTCCTGACACCATCCGAGCTGCTTCCCTATGCGCTGATTCCAGCCGTTTTTTACACCATCACGCTGCTGTGGAGCCTGCGTCTTGGCAGTTGGACTCTGGAAAATGAGCTTCCTGTCTTTTGGGGATGCTTCTGTGTGATTGCCCATATTTTCGGGCAGGTAGTATTGTTTGCAAACCACAACCTACATAACCCGGTACTGGATTCCTCAGAGCCATGGATGCTGGTATCTTTCTTTGTGTTTGCGGCACTGACCTTACTCTCCATGAACCGGGGCAGTCTTTCAGGCGCAGCAGGAAAACGGCAAGCAATTTCCGTCCACATGCGCCAAAAAAACGGGCTTTTGACCTTGGGTCTGTTTCTGGCAGCATTGCTGATCTGCTTTGTGCCTGCAGCGGCAAAGGCCATTAAAACCCTGGTGTCCCGGCTGGTTGCGGTTCTGCAGGCACTGTTCTTCCTGCTGATGGGCAGGCCGGGTGGATACGAGCCCGGCGGTGCTGTCAGCCCGCCGCCCACAGATCTTCTCACTACGGAGCAAGTCGGCCAGAGCAGCCGCCTGGCATCCCTGATCAATCTGATCACATTGGCCATTGGCGCGATTTTGACTGTAATTTTGGCGCTGTATTTTCTTCGCTCCCTGTACCGGGTGCTGAAAAAACTGCTGCATCAGCTTCTGGCCGCTCTGAGCCGCTTCGCTGCCAACACCGCAGAGGACTATGTGGACGAGATTACCAACACTCGGGCTGCCGATCATGGCCTCCATATCCGTCGCATGCGGAACAACCGCTCCCTGCGTACAGATCCCCGGACACTCACCCCCGGCCAGCGCATCCGCACCCGGTATCAGCATCTGTCCAAAAAGCATCGGGAATGGACTTTCTGTACCACCGCCCGTGAGAATCTGCCGGTGGAACTGGCTCTTCTTTATGAGCGTGCCCGCTATAGCCAGCATCCCATCACACAAGAAGATGTCTCCCAATTTACTTCCGGCACAAAACACATATAATGCAGCACCCGGTGATCCAACAGACCGCCGGGTGCTCCGTTTTGCAAATTCCAGTTTATCATTCTGTTTGGCATTACCTATTGTAGGGCGGGGGCAAGCCCCCGCCCTACAATGACTGTTTGAAAACTGCCCGAGAAACACAGCTTTGCAGCTTCATGATTGGGATACGCTGTCCGGTTGACATTTTTCTTCGGGAACACTATAATCATATGAAAATAGATATGGTCCCGAACCTATAGGTTCCGGCCTATTTTCAAGAGGTAACAGCATATGAGCAAAGTAATTTTCCAGATTGAGGGCGGCACTCCTGTCACCATTGCGTGCAACACAGGCGACAATCTTTTGGAGGCGGCACGCCGGGCCAATGTGGCCATTGACGCCCCCTGCTCCGGCAACGGATCCTGCGGCAAATGCCGGGTCCAACTGCTGGAAGGGGAATTGGATTCTATTAAAAGCCGGCATATCAGCGACGAAGAATGGGAAAATGGCTGGCGCCTGAGCTGCAATTCCAAGGTGGTTGGTGACTGTACTGTGCTGGTTCCGGATATTGCCGCTGCCTACCAAAGCCGCATGAAAACCGCTGACTTGTCCTCCCCCCAAGAGCTGGCAATTTTCGAAAATGCCAAGACTGGTCTGCTTGACAGCGGCATCCACTTTACCAACCAATTCCGTTCGGTGGTACTAACCATGGCCGAACCCACCATGGATGACACGATGCCCGATAATGAGCGGCTTACCTGGGCCATTCAGGAGGCTCTGGGTGTCAGGGATGTAAGGATTCCCTTCCCCGTGATGGCGAAGCTGGCCCATACTTTGCGGGAAAACCGCTTTGCTGTCTGTGTCAAGGGAGAAATCATAAATGACAGTTTCCAATGCATGGAGGTTTGCAGTCCTGGGGATACCGCCATTGTTGGCTGTGCCATCGACATCGGCACTACCACGGTAACCATGGTCCTTACTGACCTGACAAATGGCCGGTTGCTTGCCAAAGGGTCCTCCGGCAACGGACAGATCCGTTTTGGCGCGGATGTGATCAACCGGATCATTGAACAGAGCCGTCCCGGCGGTAAGAAAAAGCTGCAGGATGCCATTGTAAAAGAGACTTTGACCCCTATTATTGCCAATCTGTGTAAAACAGCAGGCATTTCCGCCCGCAGTATTCTGCGGCTGAGTGTGGGTGCCAATACTACCATGAACCATCTGCTGGTGGGTGTGGATGCGGATCCGGTGCGGATGGACCCCTACATACCCAGCTTCTTCGGCTGGGAGGGTTTGCTGGCCGGCGATCTGCATCTGCCTGTCAATCCCCTGGCCTCTGTGGTCATTGCCCCCAATATCGGCTCCTATGTGGGCGGCGATATTACCGCCGGAACACTGGCTGCCGGTTTCTGGAATACGGATGAAATGAGCCTGTTCATCGATTTGGGTACCAATGGTGAGCTGGTATTCGGCAACCGGGATTTCCTCATGTCCTGTGCCTGCTCTGCCGGCCCTGCCTTTGAGGGCGGCGATATTTCCTGCGGTATGCGGGCCACCGACGGCGCGATTGAAGCCTGCACCATCGATGCGGATACTATGAATCCGGTACTTACCATCGTGGGCGAGGCGGGGCAAAAGCCGGTCGGCATCTGCGGCTCCGGTATTATCGATATTATCTCTGAGCTGTATCGCTGCCGGATCATCAATGCCAAGGGCCTGTTCGTCCGGGAGGGTGACCGGATTAAGCGGGATACACACGGCATGGGCCGCTATGTGATCGCCGGGCCGAAGGAATCGGAGACTGGCCGGGAAGTATCCATCAATGAGGTTGATATTGACAACTTCATCCGGGCCAAGGGTGCTATTTTTTCCGCCATTGACACACTGCTGCAATCTGTGGATATGACCCCGGAGTGCATTGACAAGGTTTACGTAGCAGGTGGCATCGGCTCCGGCATCAACATGAAAAACGCTGTGAATATTGGTATGTTCCCGGATGTAGAGCTGGAGAAATACCAATACATCGGCAATTCTTCGCTGACCGGTGCTTATGCCATGGTTATGAGTGATGAGGCGATTGCAAAATGCGCGGAGGTAGCTGCCAACATGACTTATCTGGAGCTGTCTACCTACCCCGGCTATATGGATTCCTTTGTAGCCGCCTGCTTCATTCCCCACACCGATTCCCGGCTGTTTCCCAACAGCCTGTAAGGAGCGCAGAATGATACAATATCGCATTGAGCACGATTCCATGGGGGAAGTACAAGTCCCTGCGGATAAATACTGGGGTGCCCAAACGCAGCGCAGCCGGGAAAATTTCCCGATTGGTGTGGGTATCGAAACCATGCCCCCAGAGATCATCCACGCCTTCGGTATCCTCAAAAAGGCTGCCGCTATGGCAAACCGCACCTTATGTCCTGAGAAGATGACCGCAGAAAAACTGTCCGCTATCTCCCAGGCATGTGACGAGGTGATCTGCGGCAGCCTGCATGCACATTTCCCTCTGGTAGTCTGGCAGACCGGCTCCGGCACCCAAAGCAATATGAACGCCAACGAAGTGATTGCCAACCGGGGCAATCAACTGGCAGGCCGGAAGCTGCTACACCCAAATGACGACATCAATATGAGCCAGTCCTCCAACGACACCTTCCCCACTGCTATGCATATTGCGGCAGTACTGGCCATTGAGGACCGTGTAATCCCGGCAATGGAACAATTGATTACCACCTTCCGCCGGCTGGAAACGGAGAATCAGGGCATTGTCAAATCCGGCCGGACCCACCTGCAGGACGCTACTCCCATTGCCTTTTCCCAGGAGATCTCCGGCTGGCGTTCCAGTCTGGAAAAGGATCAGCGTCTTTTGACGCTGGCCCTGCCGGAACTGAAAAAGCTGGCGCTGGGCGGCACCGCCGTTGGTACCGGCCTGAACGCTCCCAAGGGCTTTGACACAGAGGTAGCAAAGGCGGTGTCCCAGCTTACGGGAAAGAATTTCCAAACGGAGGAAAACAAGTTCCATGCCCTGACCAGCAAGGACGAACTGGTCTTTGCACACGGTGCCCTGAAGGCCTTGGCCTGCGACCTGATGAAGATCGCCAATGACATCCGCTGGCTGGCCTCCGGCCCCCGGGACGGACTGGGGGAAATCTTCATTCCGGAAAACGAACCCGGTTCCTCTATCATGCCCGGCAAGGTGAACCCTACCCAGTGTGAGGCGGTTACCATGGTTTCTGTGCAGGTTATGGGCAACGACACAGCAGTAGGCATTGCCGCTTCCCAGGGCAATTTTGAACTCAATGTATTTATGCCGGTTCTCATCTACAATTTCCTGCAATCAGCCCGACTTCTGGGTGAAGCCATGGTATCCTTCCACGACCACTGTGTCACCGGAATTACAGCCAATCGGGCAAAAATGGCCCACAATCTTCATAATTCTCTGATGCTGGTTACAGCCCTGAACCCTACCATCGGTTATGAAAACGCCGCAAAGACAGCCAAGCTTGCCTATCAGGAAAACATCTCCCTTAAGGAAGCTTGTGTGAAGCTTGGCTTTCTGACCCCGGAGCAATTCGATGAAGTGTTCCACCCGGAGCAAATGATCTGACATTCAAACTGCCGCTGTTTTTTAAATAGCGGCAGCATTTATATTTTTATTGTGATCACCATACATCTTATTCTATCCGAACATCAAAAAAGGCAGTCCTCTGACTGCCCTAACATATTTAACATATCATATAACTTTCTCTGCTGTCAATGTTTTTTACTTAGGATTTTTATTTTCTATGTTTTGCACTATTTTTCTTCTGTTGATTCGTATAATATTACATATTGAAAAACCATAAGATATATGGTATTTTATAGACACAAAGAGCTGATACCAATGTACAGGTAAAACTCTTAAGATCCGAAAGAGAATCGGATTCACAGGCAAGGCTTTCAATTCCTTCTTCCGTTTTATATAAAATTTAAGAAGCTCAACAAATGAATGTCACGGAAGCAATTCAAATTTCGTCAGGAAAGCCGAGCCCAATCTGCAGAAAGTGAGGTTACTCATCCATGGAACCCAACAATTCAGAGAAATAACCCTTGACGGTCAAAGTGGTCAGTTGATTCGTCAAGGGTTATTTCTTTTTTGCTATCACGCCCATCCGGGCGTTTTTTTGCAGAAACAGTGCAAATTTCAGTTTATCGGGCTGTTTTGTGCTACCCTTTGTAGGGCGGGGGCTCGCTCCCGCCGGCAATGCGCAGCATTGCAACGACCAAAGGTCGTTAATTCGTAACGTACATTGCCCTTTGGGCAATGGCATCTGACGGATGCTCGGCGGGACCGAGGCCCCGCCCTACAATTGCCGTGCAAAACAGCGCGAGAAATACAAACTTTTCGGGCCGCTGCTCCAAATTGCAGCGGCCCTTTTACAAAGAGGAAAGAAAATGAAGAGATGATCAAAGTTTATTCCTGTGCCAAAAATTCTGCCGGGTCCACATACTTGTCATTACAGGTGACGCTAAAATGGACATGATCTCCAATGGCACATTCCAAAAGCGCTGTGGTTCCCACAGTGCCGATGGTCTGCCCCACCGTCACCGTATCTCCGGGAGCTACTTGCAGTTCCTCAGCCAGACTGCTGTACTTGGTCACATAGCCGCCTGTGTGACTGATAACCACAGTAGTTCCTAGGGATTCATCCTGATAAACGGTATACACCGTACCGTCTGCCGCAGCTACTACCGGCGTTCCCGCCTCCGCTCCGTAATCAGTCCCGTTGTGAACACGCCAATCCCGGGTGGTCTGGTTGTAGCTCAGACAGTCCATGGCATAGCCGGCAACCACCTGTCCCTCCACAGGCGCCATCGTCCTGCTGGGTTTTGTCGCTGGTTTGGGATTGATTTCATTGCTGGGCCCCGTAGTATCCACAGCCGGCGTTCCGTTCGGCTGTGTAGCTACAGCCTGAACACCATCGTCACTGCCTCCATTGTTAGAAGACACCGGATTTTTCTGCAGGTTGGTGTCTGTGTCGTTTGCGTTTCGGTAATACAAATAGCCGGAAATCCCAATGGCCGCAGCACACAGGATCAGGGCTATGTAGTAGCCCTTACCGCTGATGCCATTGGTGAATTTTTTCTTGCTCATTTCAAGCACCTCCGAAGTCCAGTATTGCCAGTATTTCGGAAGTTAAACCAGTTTTTAGAAAAAACTTTCTTTGGTTGGGCGTAAAACTACCCGTGTCTGGAAATTTCTTGGGATTTTGCGTAAAATATCGTTGACAATCCACAGTTTTTAGGGTATATGTATACCGTTAAAGTGTTGTATTCGACACGGATATCTATATAAAAGAAACGGGGGAGGATAATGTCCAAAGAACTCATCAGACTCCAGGACTTGGTCATGGAGTTCGACGGGGAGCGGGTACTTGATGGTATCAATCTCTATTTTAACGATCATGAATTCCTCACGCTGCTAGGCCCCTCGGGCTGTGGCAAAACAACCACTCTGCGAATTATTGGCGGGTTTTTGACCCCCACGTCCGGCAGGGTGCTTTTTGACGGCAAATGCATTAATGATGTGCCCCCTTATGAGCGGCAGATCAACACGGTGTTTCAGCGGTATGCTCTGTTCCCGCATCTGAACGTTTACGATAACATTGCGTTTGGTCTGAAGGTCGCTAAGCTACCCAAAGACGAGGTCCACGCACGGGTGCAGGAGATACTGGAGGTGGTCGGCCTGCAGGGCTTTGAGCATCGACGGATCGACAATCTGTCCGGCGGACAGCAGCAGCGGGTGGCTATTGCCCGGGCGCTGGTGAACCGCCCCAAGGTTCTGCTTCTGGATGAGCCGCTGGCAGCGTTGGATCTGCGTCTGCGGAAGGATATGCAAAACGAACTGAAGCGGATCCAGCAGGCTATGGGCATTACCTTCATCTACGTAACCCACGATCAGGAGGAAGCGCTTTCCATGTCCGATACCGTGGTGGTCATGGATAAGGGCCGTATCCAGCAGATCGGCAAGCCTGAGGATATTTATAATGAGCCGAAGAACGCCTTTGTGGCAGACTTTATCGGTGAAAGTAACATTTTGGACGGCGTGATGTTGGCCGATTACAAGGTCAAATTCTTTGGCCGTACCTTTAAGTGTCTGGATGCGGGTTTTGCGCCCAATGAGCCGGTGGACGTGGTCATCCGCCCGGAGGATATTGACTTTGTAGCCCCGGAGGAGGGCCACCTGGTGGGCACTGTTACCGCAGTGACCTTCAAGGGTCTTAACTACGATATTATTGTGGATTTCAAGGGCTTTAAGTGGCTGATCCAGACCACGGATTTCCAACCTGTGGGCGCGTCTGTGGGCATCCGCCTGAATCCGGAGGATATCCACATTATGCACAAGAGCGAATATTCCGGTATGTTTGGAGACTACAGCTCCTACTCCGCCGAGTATGATGAACTTACGGAGGACGCCGGGGATGAAGAAGAATAAGTCGTTGCTGCTCAGCGGCCCATATATTGCCTGGATGGTGATCTTTACGCTGATTCCCCTGGGCGTGGTTCTGTTCTATGCGCTGACCGATGTAGAGACAGGTGCATTTTCCTTGGGGAATATGCAGAACCTGATTCTGTACCTGCCGGCTTTTTGGCGCAGCATTCTGTACTCCATTGTATCTGCCTTTATTTGCTTGGTAATCGGCTACCCGGTGGCCTATTATATGGCCCACTGCAAGCCCACAGCCCAGCGCTTCCTGTATATGCTGGTAATGCTTCCCATGTGCATGAGCTTCCTGCTGCGCACACTGGCCTGGGTGGGCCTGCTGCAGGATACGGGTATTATCAACAATTTTCTGGAAATGCTGGGATTGCCCCGGCTGCCGTTGATCCGGACACCGGGCGCGGTGATTCTGGGTATGGTGTATAACTACCTGCCCTATATGATCCTGCCCCTGTATTCCATTATTGTCAAGATCGACAACCGGCTGATCGAGGCGGCAGAGGATCTGGGCTGCAACAGTGTTCAGGTGTTTGCCAGAGTGGTGCTTCCCCTGAGTATGCCCGGGATTCTCTCCGGCATGACCATGGTGTTTGTGCCCGCAGTTTCCACCTTCTATATCTCCAATAAGCTGGGCAGCACGGATATCGTGTTGATCGGCGACATTATTGAGCGGCAGTTCAAGCAGGGGGATAATGCCAATATGGGCGCGGCCCTGAGCCTGCTGCTGATGATCCTTGTGTTTGTATGTACCGGTATTATGAACCGCTTTGGCAGTGATGAGGAAGGCGGTGTGGTGGTGTGAAGAGAACGAACCGGATCATCACAGTGCTGATTTTCGTGTTCCTGTACGCCCCCATGGCAGTGCTGATCACGGCCTCTTTCAATGTTGGAAAGGACATTACCCAGTTTGAGGGCTTTACGTTCCAGCAGTATGTGGAGGTTTTTCGGGACCGGAGCCTGCTGACCCTGCTGGGCAATTCTTTAATTATTTCCATTTTGGCAAGCGGAATTGCTACCGCGTTTGGTACAGTTGCCGCAGTGGGTATTCAGGGTCTAAAGCCGAGGCTGCGCAAAACGGTCATGAATCTGACCAATATCCCCATGACCAATCCGGATATCGTCACCGGTATTTCCCTGTCGCTGCTGTTTGTATTCGTGGGCAGCAAGCTGCTGGGACAGCGGGACAGCCTGACCTTCTGGACGCTGTTGATCGCCCACATCACGTTCAATCTGCCCTATGTGATCCTGAACGTGATGCCCAAGTTGCAGCAAATGGACCGCTCTCTGGTGGAAGCGGCCATGGACCTGGGCTGTACGCCGCTCCAGTCCTTTTTCAAGATCACCTTGCCCGAGATCATGCCGGGAATTATCTCCGGTGCGATCATGGCTTTTACCATGAGCCTGGATGATTTTGTGATCAGTTATTTTGTCACCGGACTGGACTTTATCACCCTGCCGGTGGAGATCTACAACTACACCAAAAAGCAGCTCCAGCCCAAAATCTATGCCATGTTTACCATGTTGTTTTTGCTGATTTTTGTGCTGATGGTGATTATGAATCTGCTGCAATTGCGGCAAGATAAGACCAAGCATGTGCGCAGGAGGGGCTGAGGAATGAAAAGACTGTTTTGTATTCTTTTGGCCTGTGCGCTGATCTTTGGCTGCTGCGGTTGTATGGACACGGATGACCGGGTAACGATCAATGTTTACAACTGGGGTCAGTATATCTCAGAAGGAAATGACGACTGTATCGATGTGATCGCCCTGTTTGAGGAAGCTTATCCCAACATTCGGGTGAACTATGTCACCTTCGACTCCAATGAGACCATGTACACCAAAATGGCCGGCGGCGGCATCACTGTGGATGTGATCATCCCCTCGGATTATATGGTGGGCCGGCTCATTGAAGAGGGCATGCTGCTGGAATTGAATTACAACAATATTCCTAACTATCAGTTTATTGACCAGCGTTTCCGGAATACGGACTACGACCCGGAAAACAAATACTCCATTCCCTATTCCTGGGGAACAGTGGGTATTATTTACAACTCCAAGTATGTGGATGAGGAAGATGTAACCGGCTGGGAGCTTCTGTGGAACGAGAAATATGCAGACAAAATCCTGATGTTTGACAACTCACGGGATGCCTTCTGCATCACCCAGTGCTTGCTGGGATACGATATCAACACCACAGACCCGGAGGAATTACTGGCCTGTGCGGAAAAGCTGGCGGAGCAGCGGCCGGTGGTGCAGCAGTATATCATGGATCAGGTCTTTGACCTGATGGAAAATGAAGAGGCCTGGATCGCTCCCTACTATGCAGGGGACTATCTGACCATGGCAGATGAAAATGAAGATCTGTGCTTCTATCTGCCGGAGGAGCAGGGCTTTAACACCTTTATCGATGCCATGTGTATTCCCACCTGCTCTAAAAACAAAGAAGCAGCAGAGACCTTTATTAACTTCCTGTGCGATCCCGAGATCGCAGGCGGCAATATGGACTGGATCTGTTACGGAACACCCCTGTCCGCTGCCAAGGAGTATATGGATCCCGAGGTAGTTAACGATCCTGTGGCCTATCCTCCCGATGAGACGCTGGACCGGGGAGACGGCTATATTGCCTTGCCACGCACCACCACCCGGCTTATGGAAGAGCTGTTCATGCAGGTGCGTAACGGTATCTCTGTGCACTTGCCAAAAAAAATTGCGTAATAAAAAAAGAGCGTGTTGCAAAATGCTGCAACACGCTCTTTGCGTTATTACAAATGTGCCTGATTAATCAGGATATGCACATCATCCAACTGCTTTTGAGAAACGGTAGTAGGTGCGTCCATCATCAGATCCTGGGCATTTTTGTTCATAGGGAAGGTGATGACTTCGCGAATACTCTCTTCGCCGGTCAGCAGCATTACCAGGCGGTCAACACCGGGAGCCGCGCCTGCGTGGGGTGGAGCGCCGTAGGTAAAGGCGTTGTACATGGCAGGGAACTTGGCCTTTACATCCTCTTCACCCAAGCCTACCATCTGGAAAGCCTTGACCATGATCTCTGGGTTGTGGTTCCGAACCGCACCGGAAGCGCTCTCGTAACCATTGATCACCAGGTCATACTGGTCTGCATTAATGGCCAGCAGTTTGTCCACATCTCCCTCTGCATCCAACAGGGTCTGCATACCGCCTTGAGGCATGGAGAAGGGATTGTGGCAGAATTCCAACTGACCGGACTCCTCACCCATTTCATACATGGGGAAATCCACGATCCAGCACATAGCGTACTGCTCTTCATCAAAGTGGCCGGGGATCCGCTTGCCCATCAAGGTACGGATCACGCCCGCTGTCTTCTGGGCAGCCAGCTTCTTTCCTGCGGCCATGCATACGAAGCTGCCGGGCTTCAGACTTAGCTTTTGGGTCAGGGCAGCAGTATAATCTGTCAGGAACTTGGAAACACCGCCGGTCAATTGACCGTTTTCATCCACCTTTATCCAGCAAGCCTTATTACCTGTCTGAACCTCCACATCCGCCAGCAGCTTATCAATCCACTTGCGGCCCTGATCAAAGTTGTCCACAGCCACCGCTTTCACAACTGCATTTTGGAAGGGCCCAAATTCACAGCCTGCTACTTCATCCGTAATGTCCTGAATTTCCAAATCGATCCGCAGATCGGGCTTATCTGAGCCATAGCGCTCCATGGCCTCATTAAAAGGAATGTGCCGGAAAGGCGCGGCAGAGATCCGCTTATACTTGCCGAACTTTTCAAATACCGGCACCAGCACCGTCTCCAAGGTGTGCAGCACATCCGCCTGAGAGGCAAAGGCCATTTCCATATCCATCTGATAAAACTCACCGGGCGTCCGGTCCGCACGGGCATCCTCATCCCGGAAGCAGGGCGCGATCTGAAAATACTTATCAAAGCCCGAGGTCATCAGAAGCTGCTTAAACTGCTGAGGTGCCTGGGGCAAAGCATAGAACTTGCCGGGATGATTCCGGGCAGGAACCAAATAGTCCCGGGCGCCCTCCGGGCTGGATGCGGTCAGGATGGGCGTAGTGATCTCCAAAAAGCCCTGCTCAGTCATCAGCCGCCGCAGCTCCGCTACCACCTGGCAGCGCAGGATAATGTTGCTCTTCACCGCAGGATTCCGCAGATCAAGATAGCGGTACTTCAGACGCACATTCTCGTCCGCGTCCTTACTCTTGTTAATCTCAAAGGGAAGCTGGTTATGGATGCACTTGCCCAAAATCTCGATTTTGTCAGGAACCACCTCGATATCTCCGGTAGCCTGCTTGGGATTCTTGCTCTCCCGCTCCCGGACTCTGCCGGTAACAGAAATGGTGGATTCCTTATTCATGGATTTGACCACCTGCATGATCTCCTCCGTCTCCACCACAATCTGAGTAGTACCATAGTAATCACGCAGCACCAGGAATGCAAAGTTGGAGCCCACCTCACGGACGTTCTCCAGCCAGCCCACCAGGGTAACGGCCTTGCCTGCGTCAGAAATACGCAGCTCGCCGCAGGTATTGGTTCTGGATTGGAACATAAAAATATCCCCTTGCTTTGTAAATTTATTGACCTATTTTCTCATAAAACAGGAAAAATGTCAATTGCTTATTGTGTTTATGCTGCGCAAGCAGAATTGGAACGTATGGAATTACTGGGCAGCGCAGAAAAAAGAGCCGCTTGCAAGATATATTTTGTCCAAAGTACCAAAAATTTGCATATATCTTTATTGAATATTACATGTTGCAATAATGTTTTCATTCGCATATAATTAATATAAAAGCAGGTACATCCATATGCGCAGAAAATCAAGTCTATTATCGGCGATCATCACGCTCTTTGGTGTTCTGTCCGGCTGCCAGCCGGGGAAGCAAGTGAAACCTGCAGTTCCAGCGGTAACGTCCTAGGTAATGACCGAGGCGCAAACGCCTGTTGTGTTTAATTTGGTTCTTTCCGCAAAGAGGCACCGCACCCAATTCTATTGTATATTAATAAATGGATAATTCTAATGCAAAAAGAAAGGACAAGGTGATTCCAATGGGCCATGTTTGCTTTTGATGATAACACACCTCTTTAGAGTGCGCAAAACCTTATGTGCAATGTATTTCATAGTTTATTTACTTAGACATTTTCTACTTTCCTAACTAATTCTTAACAAAGGAGCTTAACATATGAAAAGAAATGCTTTCAAAGATAAGACCCACCATAGAATGTTAGCTATTATATTGATCATATCAATGCTATTGTGCTTAGTTCAGGCTTCTGCTGTTGATATAGATACCGATAACACCAATGCGCTTGGTTTTGTTCGAGCTGACTTAACGGAAATCCTGGTATCTCAGGATAATGAGAAGTTAGTTTTTAATGGAAAAATTAATGATACAGAATTTACCTTAACAGGAAAGGCATACGGTTTATATGATAATATTAACAGCAATAAGATATTTGTTATCGAATGCAATCCAGACCCTTGTGCAGATATTCATGTTGCTAATTTAGAGTTTGAGATAAATGCAAAGGCCGAAAACCTAGAAGTAGATAATCTAAATCTTGCTGGTAAGGATGTTGTGCGGATTGCGATTTATATTGAAGGTGAAATTTATTATGTAGAGCAGGAAATTACAATTTCGCCATTGGTCACAAACAACATTCTGTACATTAGTGAAGAGGAAGATAACTCTATTTTAGAAACAATTATTTCTAATTCCACTTGGTATACTCGCCTTGATACCGCTAGAAAACTTTCAACGGAAGCTTCGAATTCCACCATATCAACTTGGGCACAGCCTACCTTTGATGAGGAACTTGAAGCGGTAGATATAAGTACGATTAATAAAATTGGCAGGATGAATTTTACAAAAGAACAATTTGTCTGTTATTGGGATACATTAAACGCAGACTATGGATATATGATTGACTGTATTGAATGGCCCACCAATTCGGGTAATATTTTGGTCTCGTGCCTCTATTATGACATTGTTATAAATAGGCCGGGATCCGGGTCAGGCGATGATACTGCGCTTCAGTTAATGCTTATAACAGACAGGCAATATAGGTATATAAAAAGCTTGAATACAATAGTTCCTTTTTTTAATGGAACTGACTATAGAATTTATGATGTTAAACTTGCGCTGGGGTGTTCTCAATATTTAGAAGGCAACGGCTATGATTACATTTATGAAAGACATATATCTGCTATTGGTGGGGATAACACTAACATCGTTGCCACTATCGCGCAAGGCTTTATACAATGTTTTGATAAATATGGGGTAATCTCTTATACGCAAGATATTTTTACCGCGCTGGGGAATGCAACACCAACAGGTACATCAACCACATGCGTGTGGGAGGCTGATTATGATAGGCATTATGCGTCCTTTGCCAATAATAAGGAAGTAAATACGATTGTTCGGTCAACCCGCGCTGATACAGATGGCCATATATTAGCCAACCCCAATGATTGTGTTTTATTGCGAATAAAGGTAAAAGACAGGGATTATGAGGACAATACAACGGACGTAAGTATGTTAAAAGGTTTAAATTATACCATATCATTTGAATTAAGAAGAAAGAATGGGGTGATTGTATGGTTAGCCGGAGGAGATCTTATCGACGTTTTAGAATTAAAGGGCTACACCATTTATACCCGATGAAGCAACGACAATACTTGCGTGTTGTTAGTGCCTTTCTGCTAGTGTGCGCACTGTTTCTGCAAGGCTGCACAAAACAGGAGGCTACTCAGTTTAAATTTATAGAGACAACCGTTAACGGTGTGCGATGCTATTCATTGAAGACGTGTGATCTAGCTCCACATGAGTATGAAATAGTAATACCTGAAATCTGGGAAGGACTTCCTGTCTTATGCATTGAAAAGTATGCTTTTACTAAGAGCGCTCTCACGCAGTCCGTAGATATTGGGGCAGTAGAGATTATATCTCCCGCCGCTTTTCAATTTTGCTCTCAATTAAGACAAGTCAATCTGCGCAATGTCAAAATTATTGGAGAAGGTGCATTTGCTGGATTGGGTTATTTGACAAGCATTGTGATCCCTGCAACTGTAGAGGAAATTGGCCGCACAGCTTTCGCCGATTGTACATCACTGAGAACAATATATTTCGAAGGGGACCCAAGTGTATTAGGTGAGCAGATTTTTCCTGGTTATGCGGTTATATTCGGAAAGCCAGGGGGGCATGTGGAAGAATACGCAAAGAAATACGGAAAGGAATTTGTTCCCTGGGAACCAGCATCAACCCATTAATTTGCATGATTAACATGGGTACTTCCGCGGGAGGTGCTGGCACCATGGCTACAGAAGTGAAAATTGCCAGTTCTGTATTTATGTTATGTATATAATTAATCAGACCGTAGAAAAACCCCTGTTTTGCGTTAGGCAAGACAGGGGTTTTTCTACGGTCTGGAGGCCGCCCATCCCGGGCGGCCTTTTCTGCACCGCGAATTTGTATTGATCGTTCTGTATTCGTACACCCCTTACAGGGAGCGGTGCCCACGACGCCCCGCGCCGGAATGACCAAGGCCCCATACGGAACTTCGTAGGTGCCGCCCCCTACAGTTTTCAAACACGCCTGTGCCTAATTTTCGGAGGTATTTTGCAAAATCCACAAATTTTTCTCCCCTATGGAAGTTTTTATGTTGATACTATGAAAAGTTGCTTTTTTTGCATTTTTTGGATTGATTTTATAGGGCTTTTGGCATACAATATTTCGGTAAGTGTTTCCTGAAAAGGCAATGAGGTGAGCAAAATGCTGAACATCGTGCTGGTGGAGCCTGAGAACCCGCAGAACTGCGGTAATGTCGCCCGCACCTGCGCCGCCACCGGGTCTGTGCTGCATCTGATCCGCCCCCTGGGCTTTGATATTTCAGAGAAAGCCGTAAAGCGTGCTGGCCTTGATTATTGGCATCTGGTTGATGTGCGGGAATATGAAAATCTGGAGGATTTTTTCGCACAAAATGATGTGCGGCAGATATGGTGTCTTTCCACCAAAGCGCCCAAAAGCTACACCCAGGCCAATTTTACCGACGGCTGTTACTTATTTTTCGGAAAAGAGACCAAGGGCCTGCCCGAGGATTTTTTGGAAGCCCACCGGGAATGTTGTGTGCGGCTGCCCATGCGGGAAGAAGCCCGCAGCCTGAATTTGAGCAATTCCGTAGCCATTACTGTTTACGAAGCCCTGCGCCAGTTGGATTTTCCCGGTCTTACCGAGCAGGGTAAAATGTCAAATCTGTAATTTACCAAAACATGGAGGAAATAGCAATGAACTATAACAAGAAGTCTATTGAAGACATTGAAGTAGCTGGTAAGCGCGTTCTGTGCCGCTGCGACTTCAACGTACCCACTAAGGACGGCAAGATTACTTCCGATAAGCGGATTGTGGCTGCCCTGCCCACTATCGAGTACCTGATCGACAAGGGTGCCAAGGTGATCCTGTGCTCTCACATGGGCAAGCCCAAGGGCGAGTGGAAGCCCGAGCTGTCCCTGAAGATTGTGGCTGACCGCCTGAGCAAGCTGCTGGGCAAGCCTGTTGTCATGGCTTCTGACGTAGCCGGCGAAGACTCCAAGACCAAGGCTGCAGCCCTCCAGAACGGCGATGTGATGCTGCTGGAGAATACCCGTTACATCAAGGGCGAGACCAAGAACGATCCCGAGCTTGCCAAGGCACTGGCAGATCTTGCTGATATTTTTGTAAACGATGCCTTCGGTGCTGCCCACCGGGCGCACTCCTCCACTGCCGGTGTGGCTGACTACCTGCCCGCTGTTTCCGGCTATCTGGTTCAGAAGGAAGTCTCCATCATGGGCAAGGCGCTGGCCAATCCCGAGCGTCCCTTCGTTGCTATTCTGGGCGGCGCTAAGGTCTCCGACAAGCTGAACGTGATCAACAACCTTCTGGAAAAGGTAGACACCCTGATCATCGGTGGCGGCATGGCCTACACCTTCCTGGCTGCCAAGGGCTACAATGTGGGTACCAGTCTGCTGGACGCGGAGAAGATCGACTACTGCAAGGAAATGATGGCCAAGGCAGAAGCCAAGGGTGTGAACCTGCTGCTGCCCATCGACACTGTGGTTTCTGCTTCCTTCCCCTCCCCCATTGATGGCCCTGTAGAAGTAGAGACTGTTTCCTCCGATGAAATTCCCGCTGACAAGATGGGTCTGGACATCGGCGAAAAGACCCGCGAGCTGTTTGCCGACGCCGCCAAGAACGCCAAAACTGTGGTCTGGAACGGCCCCATGGGTGTGTTTGAAAACCCCACCCTGGCAAAAGGCACCATTGCGGTTGCCCAGGCATTGGCTGATAGCGAAGCTGTTACTATCGTGGGCGGTGGTGACAGTGCGGCTGCCTGTGAGCAGCTGGGCTTCGCTTCCCACATCACTCATATTTCCACTGGTGGCGGTGCTTCCCTGGAGTTCCTGGAAGGCTTAGAATTACCCGGCATTGCTTGTCTGCAAGATAAGTAAGGACGAGACAAGTAATTTTACTTAACACACACGCTCTCTACTGTAGGGCGGGGGCTTGCCCCCGCCGCTGCATACACCTTCACTCTGCTTACACGGCGGGAGCAAGCCCCCGCCCTACGTTTTTTATTGAATTTGAATAACCACATCGTCTATTTGATGCGTATATAAAAGGAGAACAGGTATGAATAGAAAGTATCGTAAAACCGTCATTGCCGGTAACTGGAAAATGAATAAAACACCCAGCCAGACCAAGGAATTCATGGCCCAGTTGAAGACCATTATGCCTAAGGGCCGCTGGTGTGATGTTGCCCTGTGCGTCCCCGCCGTCTGTATTCCTGCCGCTGTGCGAGCCATGCGCGAGACTCGTGTGGGCATCGGCGCTGAAAACTGCAATGCCAATCCCTCCGGCGCTTACACCGGTGAGATTGCTGCCGATATGCTGGTGGATGCCGGCTGCAAATATGTGATCATTGGGCACTCTGAGCGGCGTGCTATGGGCGAAACCGACCAGGATGTCAATGCCAAGGTTCTGGCTGCCCTCAATGCAGGTCTGATTCCCATCATGTGCTGCGGCGAAAGCCTGGAGCAGCGTGAGGCTGGCATTACCAATGAATGGATCACCATGCAGATCAAGCTGGGTCTTCAGGGTGTGCCCGAGGAGAAGATCCGCAAGGTAATTATCGCCTATGAGCCCATCTGGGCCATTGGCACTGGCCGTACCGCCACCCCCGTGCAGGCTGAGGAAGTCTGTGAGAACATCCGTGCCGTCGTTCGCAAGCTGTATTCTTCCAAGAATGCCCGTGCCATTTCCATTCTGTACGGTGGCTCTATGAATGAGAAGAATGCCTATGAGCTGCTGGCGCAGCCTGACATTGACGGCGGTCTGATCGGCGGCGCTTCCCTGGTGCCAGAGAAGTTCGTACAGATCATTGACGCTGCTAATCAGCCCACAGTCTAATTACACAGCGCTACTATGGGCAGATGCAACCGCATCTGCCCATTTTGCAAATAACAATTCAAACTTGTATTTGTCGGGTAGTTTTAGCACAGCCATTGTAGGGCGCTGGCTGTCTCCCGCCGCCCTATGACCGACTGTGTTAATCGGCAGGAGCAAGCCCCCGCCCTACAAAAGTTAGACCACTCAATTCTTTTGCAGGAGGAATTTCCATGAAAACCCTTCTTATTCCGGCGGATGCTCCGGGGACTGCCGAAGCGGCAGCAAACATTATAAAAGAGGGCGGTCTGGTTGCAATCCCCACAGAGACAGTCTATGGACTTGGGGCAGACGGCTTAAACCCCGACGCTGTTTCTAAAATCTTCCAGGCCAAAGGCCGCCCTCAGGACAACCCCTTGATCCTGCATATCAGCGGCCCGGAGCAGATTGAGCTGTTCTGCCACAACATCCCCCAGGCAGCATACACTTTGGCAGAGCACTTTTGGCCCGGTCCTCTGACTATGGTACTGCCTGCCAGAAGCTGCGTACCCAAGTGTACCACCGCCGGTCTGCCCACTGTAGCCGTCCGCTGTCCGGACAATGCAGTCACCCGACAGATCATTCGCCTTTCCGGTGTGCCCATCGCTGCCCCCTCTGCCAATATTTCCGGCAAACCCTCTACCACCACAGCAGAACATGTGCTCCATGACCACAATGGCAAGATCGCGTTAATTGTAGATGGAGGGCCTTGCCGGGTAGGTCTGGAATCCACCATCGTAGATCTAACAGAGGACCGGCCTAGGCTGCTGCGGCCTGGCGGCATCACCCCAGAACAGTTGATTGATGTTCTGGGAGATCTGGTAGTGGATAAAGCCGTCACCGCTCAGATCGACCGGGATGCAATTGTCAAAGCCCCCGGCATGAAGTACCGCCACTATGCGCCGGCCTGTCAGGTAATCATTGTGGCCGGTTCTCGGGAAAAAGCAGCAGCGTATATTCGTTCCCACCATCAGGATGGTGACCGTGTCTTGTGCTTTGCCGAGGAGCTGCCCCTGTACGACGGCTGCAATCCCCTGTCTTACGGCACGGAATCGGATACCTTATCCCTTTCCGCAGGTCTGTTTTCGGCTCTGCGGATACTGGATCATCCGGCAGTCCGCCGGGTCTATGCCCGATGCCCAGTTGGTGGCGGTATAGCCTATGCCGTGCAGAACCGGCTAAAAAAAGCTGCGGCTTTTCACATTATTGACGCGGAGGAAATCCCATGATTATCGGCATCACCGGCGGCACCGGCTGCGGAAAGACCACCCTTCTGGATCTTTTTCGGGAGCTGGGTGGTATTGTGATAGATTGTGATACCATTTACCACCATTTGCTTAAAACCGACAGGAATCTTCTTGCCGCTATTGAAAATCGCTTCCCCGGCACTGTAATCCAGGGTTTCCTAGACCGAAAGAAGCTGGGCAGTATCGTTTTCTCCAATGCACAGGCCCTGCAGGATCTGAACCACATCACCCACGGTGCTGTAAAAGAAAAGGTGCTGCGTATTCTGGAAAACAAACCTGTTTTGGCCGCTATTGATGCCATCGGTCTGTTTGAAGGCGGCTTAGCGGAACTGTGCGACGTGACGGTTGCCGTTACAGCTCCGGAGGACACCCGGATTCTACGTCTCATGGATCGGGATGGCATTTCCGAGGATTATGCCCAGATGCGCATCCATGCCCAGCCAAGCCAGGAAGAATTTGCGAGCCAGTGCGACTATGTACTGGAAAATAATGGTACAAAAGCACAATTTCTAGACAAATGCTTTGCGTTTTTTCAAGAGTTGGGTATAATAAAAACAGAATTTTAAGATATATTTGTATGGATTGGGCTGTTTCAGCACAGTCATTGTAGGGCGAGTGCAAGCCCCCGTCCTACAAAGAATGATGGAAAATTGAGCAATAAGCTGAAATTCAGAAAATGCAATAAGGAGATTTATTGATGACAACTGATGAACTGCGTGAGAAGCTGCTGTCCGCTCCCAAAAACGGATATACAAAACTGACACCTGCGCAGCGGAAAGAAATGAATGACTACTGCAAACGCTATGCTGCTTTTATCGATACCTGCAAAACCGAACGGGAAGCCACCGTTTGGACTGTGGCGGAGGCAGAAAAGAACGGTTTTAAACCTCTGACACCTGGTATGGATGTAACGCCCGGTGACAAATTTTATTTCAACAATCGGAATAAGAGCATTATTCTGGCCGTGGTAGGCACTGAAAGCCTGGCTGCAGGTGCAAATATCTGTGCTGCCCACGTGGATTCCCCCCGACTGGATTTAAAGCCCAATCCCCTGTATGAGGATTCCGAGATCGCCTACTTCAAGACCCACTACTATGGCGGTATCAAAAAATACCAGTGGCCCACAGTGCCCCTGGCTTTGCACGGTGTAGTCTGCCGGAAGGACGGCAGCACCGTAACCATTACCATCGGCGAAGATGACAGCGACCCCATTCTGATGGTCTCTGACCTGTTGATTCACCTGGCCGCTGACCAGATGAAAAAGCCCCTGGCTGAGGGCATCGCCGGTGAGCAGCTGAATGTGATCTTGGGCACTGAACCGGTTGAGGGTGAGGGTGCAGAGCTGGTTAAACTGAACATTATGAATCTGCTGAACGAAAAATATGGCATTGTGGAGGATGATTTTCACTCTGCAGAGCTCTGTATTGTCCCTGCCGGCAAGTGCCGGGAAGTAGGATTGGACCGGAGTCTGCTGGGTGCCTACGGACACGATGACCGGGTTTGTGCTTACGCGGAGATGGCGTCCCTGTTTGCCATTGGCACCCCCACTAAAACCGCCGTATGCATTTTGGCTGATAAAGAGGAGATCGGCTCTGTTGGTATCTCCGGCATGCAGAGTCATGCCTTTGAGTACTTTATGGAAACCTTGTGTATCGCTCAGGGTGTCCGCCTTACTGAATGTTTTGCCAATTCCTTCTGCCTGTCGGCAGACGTTTCCAATGCCTTTGACCCCAATTTCCCGGAGGTTTCTGACCGCCGCAACAACAGTATGCTCAACTATGGCATTGCCATTTGCAAGTATACCGGGTCCCGGGGCAAGGGCGGTGCTTCTGACGCCTCTGCCGAGGCCATGCGCCATCTGCGCACCGTATTGGATAACGCCGATGTCCGCTGGCAGCTAGCCACACTGGGCAAGGTGGATCAGGGCGGCGGCGGCACTGTGGCCGCTTATATGGCTAACCGGAATATTGTCACTGTGGATGCGGGTGTTCCCGTGCTATCTATGCACGCCCCTATGGAAATCGTCAGCAAGCTGGATTGCTACTATACCTTCCTGGCCTGCAAGGCCATTTATCTGGCTTGATCAACTATTTCAAATATTTTAGCGGGAGGCCCCAACAGGTCCTCCCGCTGATTTTTGATTTGTAACTGCTCTTTTATGTGTGCAGGTATTTTACCTTCCGTTTTTTCTTCTGCCGGGTTTTGATGTATATCAGCAGCACAACAATCAGTAACCCTTCCAAAATACATAACACCCACCACAGGGACGGCATATTCTTTTGAGAAGCATTATAGCCGCAAACAACACACGGCTCTCCATTGGCTTCATAAGTCTCTCCACAGGCACATGTATGGTAATGTTTGTTGATTCCCTCTCCATAGACATGTTGGTGCGTATCTTCTGTTGGATCTTCTGTTGGCTCTTGTGTGGGTTGGGACTCCGGCTCTGTGGGTTCCGGCGGCAGTGTGGGTTCCGGCAGTGTGTATGGCTGCAGATATTGCATAGACACATAACCGTATATCCCATCATATTCAATATGCGCCCAGCTGCCATTGGCCGCGTGGACATAAACCACTTCACCGGGATGCACTCCCCCGATTTTATTATAGCTGGAGCCGTGTCCGTCGCGCACATTCAGCACCGTAACACTCTGGTCACACATATAGTAACCTGCATAACTTGTCGAGCAACTGCAGGTCAGACAGCTTCCACAGCCTGTGTCATAGGCATTGCTTCCGGTATAGTACTTGTCACCGCAGGTTTTACATTCATAGTAATTTCTGTGGGGATGGGCCTCCTCGCTGCCTTTCACATAATCATGCTCCCCCTCGCCCTTATACGCAGGTACACCAAAGTAACAGTCCTCCAGCTTCCGCTTGTTGCTGATTACATAAAGGCCTTCTTCACTCCCAAGCACATCTGAATTTCCTTCAATGGTATAAAAAGAATCTCCCTCCACACGCAGGACCAAGCCCACATGAGAAAAATCATCCTTATAAAACAGGTCGCCTGGCTGGGGCGTATACTCCCGGGTATTATAATAGACCTTGATATTAAAGCTGTCTGAACCACCCGACACCCAGACCGTCCTGCGCAGAATCTCTTCGGAAATATCCGCCTGGGCTGCACACCAACTGACAAAAGAAGCACACCATGCGCTGTTGGGTTCTCCGATCCAGGAGCCGTATTTAGATGCGTTTCCGGTCCCCTCCTTATAACCCAGCTGTGTCAACGCTACACCAATGATATCCGCCCTCTGATTGCCGGTATTCTCGTATGTATTCTGATATTCCACATTCTGTGCTGATCCCGGAATTGCCATAGCCATCAGCAGGATCAATACGCAAAACAGTACACTAGCCCGTATTCGCACCCAATATTCTCCTTTTGCAATACATAGCATTTTATTTCCTGATTATATTACCTTTTTTTTGTTGGAAAATCAAGTTATTTAACCGAACTTTCCGATATTTACTTTTATCTTAATTAATTTTTACAGTTTGTCCATGGGAAAAGAGGTTTACATTTATTCGCAAAAATGATACAATGACCCAAGAAAGTGAGGTGACGCAATGAGTCGCTATCTGCAGCAATTCCGGGACGCCTTTCGTAAGGGTGATATGCTTTTACTTTTGCTTTGCCTTGTGGCCACAGCCTTTGGCTGCCTGATGATCGCCAGTGCCACCAATCATGCCGGCTCAGGGCGTTACCTGACCATCCAGATCGGCGCCGCAATCTTGGGTGTGTTTCTATATGTTGTATTCTCTTCCATTGATGCGGAGTTTTTTACAGAGCATCGGACTACACTGGTAATCTTTAACTCTATTCTGCTGCTGATGCTGATCCCCTTTGGCGAAACCATCAGCGGTAACCGAAGCTGGCTGGATTTCCCCTTCCTGCCCTTCAATATCCAGCCTGCGGAAATCTGCAAGATCACTTATATTCTGATTATGGCCTCGGTAATGTCAGCCCACCAAAACCGTCTCTCCTCCTTTGGTTCCGTCATGCACATGGTCCTGCATTTAGGCCTTCTCGTAGGTTTAAACATGGTTCTATCAAAGGATGCCGGTGTCTCCCTGATCTTCGTTTTTATTTTTATCGGTATGGCCTTTGCCGGCGGTGTGAATCTGATCTGGTTTCTACTGGCTGGCGGCGGCATTGCTTTGTCATTCCCTATTCTTTGGAATTATGTAATGGACGATTATCAGAAGCTTCGAATTGAAGCCCTGTACAATTCGGCAGTCGATCCCAACGGCATCGGTGTCCGCTATGATATTATGCGCATCCTGCGCTCCCTCACCGGTGGTGGCATGACCGGTCAGGGCCTGTTCCAGGGCAACCGAACCCAGCAGGGCGCGCTGCCAGACTCTCAGCACACAGACTATATCTTCTCCACCATCGGTGAGGAACTGGGTTATGTGGGCTGCGTTTTGACGGTAGTGATGCTGCTTCTGATTGTTGCGCGGTGCATCTGGGTAGGTAACCGAAGCCAGGATAATATGCGCCGGCTGATCTGTTTCGGCGCAGCTTCGGCACTGATCTTCCAAATCATCAGTAATGTGGGTATGTGTATCGGTATGACCCCTGTCATCGGTCTGACCCTTCCCTTTATCAGCTATGGCGGTTCCTCTTTGGTATCGCTGTATGCCATGCTGGGTTTGGTCTCCGGTGTATACGCCCGTCCCACTTCTGCCAGTCACGAACGTTATATCCGGGCACCTCATAAGCTGAGTTCCTACCGTTGATTCCCGTCGGCAGCAAAACGGTCCGGACGGAAGCCCCTTTCTGCCATGTAGATTCCTACCCCGATGATCTTTTATGCGCCAACCCCTTAAAAATCAACACACCTTGCATATAATAGCAACGGATAACTAAGCACAAAGGAGACAGCATATGAAAGAATTTATGGATAAGGATTTTCTGCTGGAAACTGAAACCGCAAAGCATCTGTTTCATGATTACGCAGAAACACTTCCTCTGGTGGACTACCATTGCCATCTGAATCCTCAGGAAATCTACGAAGACCGCCGTTTTGAGAATTTGGCACAGGTCTGGCTGGGTGGTCTGCAGCCCAACGGCTCCTATGCCGGCGACCATTATAAGTGGCGGGTCATACGTTCCAACGGCACGGATGAAAGCTATATTACCGGCGCAAAACCGGATTATGAGCGGTTTTTAAAATTTGTAGAGGCTCTGGAAATGGCCATTGGCAACCCTATTTACCACTGGTGTCATATGGAGCTGCAGAAATTTTTCGGTGTTTATGAGCCGCTGACCACCGAAAGTGCCCAGCGGATCTGGAATCACTGCAACAAGCTGTTGCAGAAAGACCCAGACCTGACCGCCCGCGGCTTGATTCGCAAGTCCAATGTGGTTTTTATCGGCACCACCGATGACCCTATCGACACTTTGGAGTGGCATGAAAAAATTGCTGCAGATCCCACAATTACCACAGTTGTTACCCCCTCTTTCCGTCCTGACAAGGCCATGAACATTCATCGGGCAGGCTGGAAAGAATACCTGCAAAAGTTGGCCGCAAGTGTGGGCAAAACCGTGCTGCCTGCTATGCAGGATGTTTTGGACGCACTGGTCACCCGTCTGGAATACTTCCATGCCCGCGGCTGTAAGATCAGCGACCACGGGCTGGATCTTTACGTCCCGTTCCGGGACTATACTGTGGAACAGGCCGACGCTGTCTATCAAAAAGCATTGCGGGGAGAACGCCTTACTACAGAGGAAATTGATGGCTATCAGACTGTAATTTTGCTGTGCTTAGGCAAAGCTTACCACCGCTTGAATATTACCATGCAGATCCACTATTCCTGCCTGCGCAATAACAACACCCGCATTTTTGAGGATCTGGGTCCTGACGGCGGTGTGGATGCCATCGCTCAGAATGCCTGCGGGGGCAACGTCTCCGCGTTGCTGAACGCATTGACCTATGCAGGCTGCTGCCCCAAGATGATCTTGTACTCCCTGAATCCTGCGGACAACGCGCAGCTTGGAACACTGATCGGCTGTTTCCAGGACAGTTCCATCCCCGGTAAGATCCAGCACGGCTCTGCTTGGTGGTTCAGCGATACCAAAACCGGCATGCGGGAGCAGATGATCTCCCTGGCCAATCTGGGATTGCTGGGCAACTTTATTGGCATGCTGACCGACTCCCGCTCCTTCCTGAGCTACGCACGTCACGACTATTTCCGCCGTATCCTGTGCAATCTGATTGGCTCCTGGGTAGAAAATGGCGAGTATCCCAATATTGACACCTCTTTGAAAAAGATCATTGAAGGCATTTGCTGCCGGAATGCTATACGCTATTTTGATCTGTAATTTTATCAACACAAACACCGGAAAAGGCTAAGCCTTTTCCGGTGTTTTCCATATTTTACGCTCATTTCCGAAAAGAAACAATCATATTTTCGGTCAAAACGGCAAAGATATGTTTGCGGCAGAAAAACCGCAAAAAAGCAAGGACGTATCCGAAATTGACACGTTTTTCATAACGCTTACTTTCGGGTATGTCCGGGAAACAAAAGGAGAGAATTGGTATGAAGAACAACAACCAGATCAATGTTCCTCAGGCACGTGAGGCTATGGACCGCTCCAAGATGCAGGCTGCTCAGGAAGTCGGCGTAAACCTGACCAACGGTTACAACGGTCACCTGACCTCCCGTGAAGCAGGCTCTGTCGGCGGCCAGATGGTCAAGAAGATGATCGAGGCTTACGAGCAGGGGATGCAGTAACCTTGCACTGCAAATTATCGCCCCATTGGGGGCGGTGATTTGCGGTACATATTGCAAAAAGTTTCCTTTTGTGCTAGAATAGCTAAAGAAAGCTTGCCACAGGGGGAGATTTTTTATGCATATCCAGGAATCCGGCGAAATGTATTTGGAGACCATCCATGTCCTTTATAAAAAGAATGGCCATGTCCGCTCCATCGACATCAGTGAGTATATGGGATATTCCAAGCCCAGCGTCAGCCGTGCCATGGGTCTGCTAAAAAGCGGCGGCTATATCCAGATCGACAGGGATGGTTCCATTACTCTGACGGAAGCTGGCTTATCTGTGGCTGAAAAGATCTATGCGCGTCACACCCTGCTGACTACCCTGCTGATCCGTCTGGGTGTCAGTGCGGAAACCGCTGCCGAGGATGCCTGTAAGCTGGAGCATGCTATCAGCGATGAATCCTTTGAAGCAATCAAAAACTACGTAAAAACCCATGAAACATAAAAGCAACTGCATGCTATAAAAGACCCATCCGCATTTGCGGATGGGTCTTTCTTTACTTCGCATACTCTACAGCCTTGGTTTCTCGGATCACATTGACCTTGATCTGACCGGGGTATTCCAATTCAGCCTCAATCTGCTTAGCAATGTCCCGGGCCAGGATGATCATGTTGTCTTCCGTGACCTCCTCCGGCTTGACCATAATGCGGACCTCGCGGCCTGCCTGGATGGCATAAGCCTTCTCCACGCCGGGATAAGAGCCGGTCAGCTCTTCCAGCTTCTGCAACCGGCGGATGTAGTTTTCCACATTTTCACGGCGGGCACCAGGTCGGGCAGCAGATACCGCATCTGCGGCCTGCACCAGCACAGCAATGACCGTCTTCGGCTCCACGTCGCCATGGTGTGCCTCGATGGCGTTCACAATGACCGGATTTTCCTTGTACTTCCGAGCCAGATCCGCACCCAACTGCACGTGGCTGCCCTCTACCTCATGGTCGATGGACTTGCCCAAGTCATGAAGCAAGCCGGCCCGCTTTGCCATAGCCACATCCACACCCAACTCTGCGGCCATCAGCCCCGCAATGTGGGCAACCTCCATGGAGTGATTCAGTACGTTCTGTCCGTAAGAGGTACGGTACTTCTGGCGGCCCAGAATCTTGATTAGTTCCGGATTCAGACCGTGGACACCGGTCTCATAGCAGGCACGCTCGCCTTCCTCCCGGATTGTCCGGTCCACTTCACGGCGCGCCTTTTCCACCATGTCTTCAATGCGGGTGGGATGGATTCGGCCATCCGCAATCAGCTTTTCCAGTGCCAGGCGGGCCACCTCACGGCGGACCGGGTCAAAGCTGGAAACTGTAATTGCCTCAGGGGTATCGTCAATGATCAGGTCCACACCGGTGATCGTTTCCAGAGTGCGGATATTCCGACCCTCACGGCCAATGATGCGGCCCTTCATCTCATCGTTAGGCAGGGGAACTACCGATACGGTAGCCTCAGCGGCATGATCAGCAGCACAACGCTGAATGGCAATAGACAAAATCTCCCTTGCCTTCTCATCCGATTCATCCTTCATCTGCTGTTCGATCTCTTTGATCTTCATTGCTGTTTCGTGACGAACCTCAGATTCCACACTCTTAAGCAGGAAGTCTTTTGCCTGATCCTGGGTCAAACCAGATATCTGCTCCAGGGTGACCAGATGCTGCTTTTTAACTTCCTCTGCCTCAGCCTTAGCCTGGGTGACCTCTGCCATTCGGCGGGCCATTTCCTCTTCCTTGCGCTCAAAAGTTTCGGTCTTCTTGTCTAAAGTCTCTTCTTTCTGCTGCAGCCGGCGCTCCTGCTTGCTCAGTTCGGCCCGGCGCTCCTTGACTTCCTTGTCGTGTTCTGTACGGGATCTATGGATTTCGTCCTTGGCTTCCAGAAGCATTTCCTTCTTGCGGCTCTCACCGCTGCGGATCGCTTCATTGATCAGACGGGTGGCTTCCGCTTCCGCAGAGCCGATCTCACGCTCAGCAACCTTCTTGCGGTAGACCACACCTATGCCGAATCCGGCAGCAACGCCAACAGCAACGCCAACGATAATGAAAATGATCGCTAAAATCAGGTCCATAATTCTCGTGCACACCTCCTTTGTAAAATAGGCATAGCCACGGGGGTGGGCGTTATGGCCCCATGTGTAAATTCAAAACTTAGGCTGTCAATCTGACAGCAAATATAAGCACAAATAAACGCCATGAGGCGCAAACGCAAACCCGGGTAAATGCCGGTTGTAGATAAAAATGAAACGCAGCGGGCCAACAGCCCCGCTCAGCGCACACTATACCAAATCTATTTTAAGGGCACAGCGCCCAATTGTCAAGAACAATTGCACAAAAACTCGAAAATTCCCCGTTTATTTTATGCAACTAGCCCAAACATATCTTTATTTTCCGAATAAAACATCTCCCCATTTCCTGAAATCATCCGTTGACAACACTCCCCTGCCATGATAAAATAACTCCGTTCACGAGTATGACAGAACTAGCACATATGTAAGATTTCAGTACTGTCACCTCATTGAAGCTGTCATTTAATGAATGTAGGGCGGTTATCAACCGCCCCTGCAGAAAAATGAATCGTATTCGATGTACACCAACGGAAAATCGCAGTGTGTGCCGTCGGGCAATCAATGATCGCCCCTATAAGTAATAAAAGCAGGTTTGCCTGTTTTTATAAATCGTGGATCAGGCTAAGTGCCCCACCTCGGATACCTCTCCGTGTAAAAATCAGAGGCACAAAAGAATATGCGGGCGTGGTGGAATTGGTAGACTCGGTGGATTTAGGTTCCTCTGGCTTAGCCGTGCAGGTTCGAGTCCTGTCGCCCGCACCAGAAAAGAACCCACATTTGTCTACGACAAGTGTGGGTTCTTTTCAATGAAATAAATCCCTTGCGGGATTTGTGAAATATCGCTACGCGTTATGAAATAGCTGACCCTATGAAATACGCTGCGGCGTATGAGGGATTTATTTTATTTCACATTTTGCCGCCAAGGCAAAATATTTCATAATCCAAAGGATTATTTCATATTGCGTAGCAATATTTCATTAAATATGTTATAATATTTGTAGAGGTGAGGATTATGAAAGAAAATAAGCTTGTCGACTTATCTATGGATTTTGCCATTAAGATAATCAAACTTTGCGAAACGATCAAAGGGCATTATTCTCTCGTCAATCAATTAGAGCGTTCCGCAACCTCCATCGGCGCCAATATCCACGAAGCAAACTATGCTCATGGTAAACCGGATTTTATTGCCAAGTTACAAATTGCCTTAAAAGAGTGTTACGAGACTGAATACTGGCTGGAATTGTTTGTGAAATCCGATATTCTGAATAGAGAAATGGCGGTGGATCTTTATAATCAATGCGGTACAATCCGCCGCATCTTGATTGCATCCATCAATACCGCAAAGGAGAACACGAAATGAACTTCTTTACAAAACTGTTTAAGAAGAAAGCTGTGGTAGAAATACCTCCAATGCCGTCTTAGGAAACTGTTGTAGAAATGATGTACGACAAGCATCTTGATACATTTTCTGATGAAGTTGTAAAAGTGGTTTATTCAAAAGATCGTTCAATGAGGTATGTTGTACTGAAGGACGAAAAGGGTTTTTTACTTATCAACTGGAAGCAATCTATCAATACGATGAAGATGAATGGAAATATATTTGCGCACACGACAATGCGCTACCCGCAATGTGGGAGCCTTTCCGAGGGATTGTTGGAAAATCGGTTTTTGAAAACATAGATGAACTGCTTAAAGAAATAAAAACAGAACCGGAGTATAAGCAGTATTTTTAATCTCTACACTACTTTTACTTACTTTTACCTCAACTCTGCTCCGTTTGGTTAC
>JAZNIG010000113.1:0-26248 GCA_045577355.1 Faecousia sp.
CGGGACTATCCGGTTATGAGCCGGAGGCTCTAACCAACTGAGCTAAGGGCCCATAAGTTCGCACGTGCCTGAGCAACGACGCTTTTGGAATTATATCACTCACAAAAGAATCTGTCAAGAACTTTCTTTCACCAAATCAGCAGAATCCTTGTTTCTCCAGCAAATCCAAAACAGCCTGCCCCCGCTCGGTCAGCGCCATGCTGCCGTGAACAGGATAACCCCCATAGGCCGACATATCTGCTCCGGATAATGGGCTGTCATAATCGATGCTGATCAATTGTTTTTTCTCCAGGGTCTGTAAAATCAGACTATACATTTCTTTTGTATAGTCCTGCTCCTCCAGATATACCGGTGTCATATCATCAGCCCGTCGGGCCACCGGAAGAAAGGAATACTGCCCCAGTGCCTGCAGAAGCCGCACCTCTCCCTCTGTCATTTCCAGAGATCTGCCGCATCCTTGGCAGCCCCCACTGCAGTTTTCACATCCCATTATGCACACCTCTTCATCTTTATCTGCTTACTAATTAGTATAACCAACTTTTATCGTTCTGGCAACTATTTTCGATGGATAAGCCCTCTGCTTTTCTCATACAGTACTTCCAGGAGGGATCTGTATGAAACTAGACATCAAAAAATTGTTAATATGCCTGGCCTTGCCGCTAGCGGTGGGTGGCCTTGCCACTTTGCTCAGTGGTGGAATGACTGATTATCGGCAACTCAATCAGCCACCGCTTTCTCCGCCGAGTTGGTTATTCCCTATTGTGTGGACCATTCTTTATCTACTGATGGGTTACGCGTCATATCGAGTATTGGTATCTGGCAAGAACGAGACTGCCATCCGCCGGGCACTGTTCCTGTATGGTGCACAACTCTTCTTGAATTTCCTATGGCCCATCGTCTTTTTTGGTCTTGAATGGCGTTTGGCTGCTTTCTTTTTGCTGATTGGGCTGTGGATCCTAATCTATCTAACAATGCGGCACTTTTCCCAACTGGATGAACTGGCCGGCGATTTGTTGATCCCTTATATTCTATGGGTCACCTTTGCGGGCTATCTGAACTTGGGTGTATATTTGTTAAACTGACCCCTTGAAAAACCGCAATTTTCATGCTATATTCTCTTCAGAAAATATACCAAGGAGGTAATTGACTATGGCAAATAAATACGCAGGCACCCAAACTGAAAAAAATCTGGAAATCGCTTTTGCAGGCGAATCGATGGCCCGCAACAAGTACACCTATTTCGCTTCCAAGGCAAAAAAAGAAGGCTTTGAGCAGATCGCAGCCCTGTTTCTGAAAACCGCAGACAACGAGAAGGAACACGCAAAGCTGTGGTTTAAAGAGCTTAACGGCATTGGCGATACTGCCGAGAATCTTGGTCACGCCGCTGAGGGTGAGAACTATGAGTGGACCGATATGTATGCTGGCTTCGCAGAAACTGCCGAAAAGGAAGGCTTCTCTGAGCTGGCTGCCAAGTTCCGCATGGTCGCTGAGATTGAGCGTCACCATGAGGAGCGCTACCGCGCCCTGCTGAAGAATGTGGAAACCGCACAGGTCTTCGCCAAAAGCGAAGTCAAGGTGTGGGAGTGCCGAAACTGCGGCCATCTTGTGGTCGGTACCAATGCCCCGGAGATCTGCCCCACCTGCGCCCATCCCCAGAGCTACTTTGAAGTACACGCAGAGAATTATTAATTCATTTTGCAGTATCCTGCCCGCCGGAAGCACCCCTTCCGGCGGCATCTTTGCCTTGCATATCCGTTTTTTTACTTTAATAACTGAGTATCCTTCATTTTGCAGTTGCATTTTTCTTCTTTATCATGTATAATGCTATCCGAAATGGATGTGTTTTCAATCTTATTTCTTAATTATATACCCGGGTGTGGCCCAGTTGGTAGGGCGCCTGGTTTGGGACCAGGATGCCGCGAGTTCGAGTCTCGCCACTCGGACCAATAACCACCGTTTTCAAAACGAAAACGGTGGTTATTGGTGCTACGCTTTATGACTATTTCCATAATATTGGGTCAATACAAAGTGACAGACGAATCAAAGTAAAACGGAATGGCTTGCTACCTGCTTTGCACAGACACAAGCCCTCTTGATCGCAAAAGGCCTTATGACAAAAGCAGTTTATCAGTAGTTTCGGAAGAACCGGTAGCCTGTCCGAACTTAGCCAGAAGATCTTCTACGGTCAGATTCTGCTTTTCCTTACCTGCAATATCCAGAGCAATACGGCCTTCGTACATCATGATCAGCCGGTCCCCATATTCGATAGCATCGCGCATATTATGCGTAATCATCAATGTTGTCAGCCGGTCCTGGTTGACCAGGGTGCGGGTAACTTCCATAACCTTTGCTGCGGTTTTAGGATCCAGCGCAGCGGTGTGTTCATCCAGAAGCAAAAGCTTCGGCTTTTGCAGCGTAGCCATCAAAAGAGTCAATGCCTGACGCTGACCACCGGAAAGCAGACCAGCTTTATCTGTCATTCTATTTTCCAAACCCAGATCCAGAATCCGGAGCATTTCACGGAATTGCTCCCGTTCCGCGCGAGTGATGCCCGATCTGAGACTGCGGGATGCGCCGCGTCGGGCAGCAAGAGCCAGATTCTCTTCAATCTGCATATTGGCAGCTGTTCCCATCATGGGATCCTGGAAAACTCTTCCAATATATTGGGCCCGCTTATACTCCGGGAGGTGGGTGATGTCAATTCCGCCCAGATGGATACTGCCGCTATCTACATTCCATACGCCGGCTACAGCGTTGAGAAGCGTGGATTTGCCCGCACCATTACCACCGATCACCGCAATGGATTCTCCATCTGCCAAATGGAGGGATATATCCTTCAGTGCATGGTTTGCATTGATGGTGCCAGGATTAAAGGTTTTGTTGATACTGGAAATTTCAAGCATGGTTCTTTCCTCCTTTTGCCAAGGTTCTGCCTGCGTGCCGCCCCTTCCAATAAGGAACAAACAGCGCTACAGCCACGAATGCTGCGGAGAACAGCTTTAGATCGTCCGTATTCAGACCCAGCTGAATGACCAGAGCAATCACCACATAGTAAAGGATCGCACCAACGACAACACCGGCTAAACGCAGGGCAAAGTTGCGGAATATCTTGCTGAACAGAACCTCGCCGATGATCACAGCCGCCAGACCGATTACGATAGCGCCGCGACCCATATTCACGGTGACGCTGCCAAGATACTGGGTGTACAGCCCGCCGCTGAGGCCTACAAGACCGTTGGCCAGCACGAGGCCCACCAGTTTCATTCGATCTGTGTTAATGCCCTGCGCCCGGCTCATATTGCTGTTGGCACCGGTAGCACGGATTGCGCAGCCAAGCTCTGTGCCGAAGAACCAATACAGCACGCCGATAATAGCAGCTACAAACAGCAGTGCCACTAGGCAGGAGGATGTCTGATTACGCACGCTGACTAAAAGATCAAATTTGTCCACACTGACCGCCAGCATGGATTTGCCCATAATGCGCAAATTTATAGAATACAAAGCAAGCTGGGTCAGAATACCAGCCAGGATGGGGGGAATACCCATGCGGGTATGCAGGATCGCCGTGATCAGACCAGCTAACGCGCCAGCGCAAAAAGCGGCGACCATAGCAATAGCTACCGGCACACCGTTGATAATCAGCAGTGCAGCAACCGCACCGCCGGTACAAATAGAACCGTCTACCGTCAGATCGGAAAAATCCAGCAACTTATAGGTGATAAATACACCTATTGCCAAGATACCCCAGATAAGACCCTGAGCAGCTGCATCCGGCAGCATTTTTAACATAGACGCAAGAAATGCCATACGGTACCTCCGTTGAATAAATCTAATTTACACACCGCTGCCAGCGGAATTCTCCGCTGGCTATGGTGTTCATTTTTTACTTCAGGTCGTCGGGAATAGTCAGTCCGATGGCCGTTACATTGTCCTCGTTGATGACCAGTTCCATATCCTCGGCAGTCATGAAGCCGATGGGTGTAGTAGCAGGATTGGCACCATTTACCATGATCTCATAAGCCATCTCACCGGCGCGGTAGCCCAGCACATAGTAGTCAATGGCTACAGAAGCGGTACCACCGGATTGAACCATGCCGCCTTCACCGCAGATCACAGGAATCTTTGCAGGCTCGGCAATGTTTTTAACAGATTCCATATTTTCTGCAAAGAGATTATCGGTGGGGATGTAAATCACATCAGCCTGCTCACAGGCAGACGTAACAACAGTGGAAATGGTAGTGATATCACTTGCGGTCAGGGTAACTGTGGTGTAACCGGCTTTTTCATAGAGTTCCTTAGCTTGATTGCCCTGGATAACAGAATTGGGTTCTGCAGAACAGTAGATGATAGCAACAGTCTTTGCGTTAGGAACAAGCTTCTGGGTCAGTTCCACATGGGCGGCAATATCGCTCATATCGGAATAGCCAGTTACATTGGCACCAGGAGCCTCGTTGGAGGCTACGATGGTAGCTTCAGCAGCAACATAATCGGTAACAGATGTGCCAATGATGGGAATTGTGGAAGTAGCTTCCTTGGCTGCAATAACTGCAGGAGTGGCATTACCCATGATCAGATCAACACCGTCGTTAACGAACTTAGTCACGATGGCAGTACAGTTGGTAGGTTCACCGCTGGCCAGCTTTAAATCAAAGGTTACCTTATCGCCCAGCTTGTTTTTCAGAGCATCCTGGAAGCCCTGCGTTGCCTGGTCGAGGGCGATGTGTTGCTGCAGCTGTACGATACCCACGCGGTAGGTTCCGTCATCAGCCTTGTTAGAGGTGCCACAGGCGCAGAGGCTTAGCAGCATCAGAACAGCAATAGTCATAGCAATTATCTTTTTCATTTTCGTTTCCTCCATTTTTTGTGAAAAAGTTTTATTTAGCGTCCGTAAATGGGCGGAAAATACATAATAAAACGTCCCTGTAAAATACAGGGACGTAAAAATACGTGGTACCACTCTGCTTCGCATACTCCTCACAGAATATGCCTTATCCGCTTCGCAGCCATAGCATATTGGAGTTGGTAACAAAAATGTCCCTGACAAACAGGGACGTGAATTCACGCGGTACCACTCTGTTTTGATCCTGTCTTACAGCAGAACCCTTACTAGGCCTCAAAAGTCTTAGCGATGTAACGGTCGCACCCGTTGTGCCTACTGCGGTTTCAACACACTGCTCACAAAATGAACTTCATTCAGCTCCCGATTATTGCCTTGCACCACCCGGCAACTCTCTGTAGTCTTCGTCCAAACTACTCTTTCTGCTCAAACGCATTTGAAATATGAAAATGTTGGATTTATAATAGCACAGAATTTTCCGCCTGTCAAGTACTTTTGTGTGCCTTAGGAAAACTTTAAAAATCAAGACCTACATCCTAATAATCAGTGTGTTATAGATATTACAGCGCGTTTTTTGCCGTTTGACACTCTCAAAATACCGATTGATACATTTTCAAGCATTTTTGTGTTGGGTATGATACAATAGTGTTATTGGAGGTGGACCAATGAAATTTAGGCTTATCATCGACAACGAGAAAGACGAAGAGGTGGTAGCAACTGTCCATGAGCGCCACCCTCTGATTGACGAGATTGAGGCGCTCATTTCAAAGCACACGGACCGCATCCCCGGCTACACTGAGGACGATATCAAAATGCTGCCGGTTTCTGAAATTGAGTGTGTTACTATTCTGGACGGCAAGACTTACGCCATTGATTCCAAGAATCGCCGTTACCGGCTGAAGCAACGGCTATATGAATTAGAGGAGCAACTTCCCTTGACCTTCATCCGTATCAACAAAAGCACCCTTGCCAACGAAAGCGCTTTGGATCGGTTCACCGTCACTTATGCAGGCAGTGTAGATGCGATTTTTAAATGTGGTTACACAGAGTATGTTTCCCGGCGTTGCTTTGCTCAAATCAAAAGGAGGTTGGAAAGCAAATGAAAAAGTTTCTAAAAGAATTCTTGCTCCGGGGTCTGATCTGCGCCAGCGGAGGCCCTATCGTTTTGGCAGTTCTTTATGGTATTCTGGGTGCTACCGGCGCTGTGGAAGCTTTCTCCCCCAGAGAGGTATGTCTTGGTATCGTCACCATCACACTGCTTGCCTTTATCGCCGCAGGCATGACCACCATCTATCAGATGGAACAGCTACCGCTGCCCATGATGATCCTGCTCCACGGCGGTGCGCTGTATGTCGCCTATATCCTCACCTATCTGATCAACGGTTGGCTGCAGAATTCCATTATCCCCATTTTAGTCTTCACCGGCATCTTCGTCGTAAGCTATGCCTTCATTTGGCTCATCATCTATTGCGTCGAGAGAGCAAAAGCTGAGAAACTAAACAAATTGCTCAAAGGCTAAGATTAAAAGCACAGGATTGGAAAACCCGATCCTGTGCCTTTTTATTGTTCGTAATCTGTCTCATAACTACCCGCAGGCAGGATGTGTCCACAGTTGCAGGTCTCATCACTGGCGAGCGTGCCGGTCTTGCCGATGGGACCGCCCATCAGCACAAACACCTCTACCCATTCCCCGCACTTGGGGCATTTCACTTCCGTCAGCCGGGGCGTTCCCTTGCCTTCCTGGCATCCGTTAATCAACATAATAGCACCTCACCAAATAAAGGGAATGATTCTGTACTTTACTTTCTGCTTGTACTGGACATAACCGGGAAGTTCTTTTGTCAGCAGTTCTTCTTCATCTTTCAGCCGGACAATGATGATCGCCGGATAGAACCCGAAGGCGATCAGTGCATACCAAGAGCCAAGCACCAGCGGGATCATCAGAAACAGCAGGATGGTCACCGCATACATGGGGTGGCGGACAATGCCGTACAAGCCCGTATCCACCACAGTCTGCCCCTCTTCTACCTTGATGGTTCGGCTTAAGTAAATGTTCTCACGCATTACCTCGGCGTACAGGGCATAGGCAACCAAAAATAGCACCGATGCGGTAATAATTACCCAAGTGGGCATAGTCGACCAACCAAAGCGGAAGTCCAGACCTGCCACCGCAAAACCGGCAATAAACATGAGGCCTGAAAAGGCAACAACGCCTTTCTGGGTTCCCTGCTTTTCCTTGGCATCCAGCCGCTTCTTCAGAAACTCCGGAGACTTTGCCAGCATCACAAAACCAGCAATCAGCATGGGAACAAACAGCAAACCAACAAACAGCCAACCGTATGTATAAGCGAGTGTGCCGGCCGGCAGGAAGATCAGCAGACCCACCAACAAAAAGCCGCAGGCAAACTTCACCAAGGCTTCTACCAGTAATTTCATCATCTAACCTCCTTAAACCATCGCGGGGCGCAAGCTGTCATGACACCTTTGTGATCTTCGGTTTCCAAAATCCGCAGGACAATTTCAAGAATACCCGTTGACAGGCATCGGCATCCATCTTTTCCGTGCTGGACAGCACCTGAAAAACACCGCCTACTTCCCAGATGTTAAAACCGGTATCGGAAAATCTGTTTTTCTTATAAAATGCCAGCCGTTTAACCCGCTGACCGTTGTTCGGCGCAGCTTCATCCAATGGCTCTACCGCCAAAAAGATTGTTTTCCCGGAATTTGTTTGCTTTAAGTGCTCCAAAATGGCAGAGCCGTAGCCTTTACCCCGAACTTTGCTGTCCACCGCAAAGAACATCACATAGAAAGCTTCTCCCTCTGTGGCCGTAAATGTAAAACCGCAGAAAATTTTGCCATCATAGTAGGCGGTCAGATTACCCCGCTTGCATACAGCCCAAAACCGCAAAAGCCACCAAGGAAGCCGTTCTTCTTTCGGAAAGGCTGCAAGGTAAAGATTCTTAATTTCTGCTTTGTTCGGTGCGTTTTTGAATGTTTTTGCAATTATCATTTTTACCTATCCTCATCCAATGTTTCCAAATAAAAGCTCACGGGGCGAAAACCGTCGTTGCAGCTGATCATCGCCGAGTAGGGGTTTCTCATCCAACCGTCATAGAAGTTTCCGCCACCAGCCGCCAAAGTCTTCACGAAGGCCGACACACTATCCCATGCACTGTCGCAGAAGCTTTCCGGCTTATGTCCGTTCTCGGATACCCAAACCATTCCCTCTTCTACACAACATGCGTGCTCGATGGGATTCTCATATTTTTCCATCAGGTCGGGATACTGGGCCTTCCGAATGGCGGTGATTTTCACTTTCTTCATAGGCTCACCTCTTTTTACGCCATTATATCACTTAAACTCCCTAATTGCAACGCAGGACAAAAAGCAACGGCAGGAAGGGTAAAATCTTCCTGCCGCCGTTTACTTATTCATTCTCTTTTTTCAGTCTTGCCTTGGCTTCCTCCACGGTTTCGCCGTCTTTGGTAAGGTAAGCATCTACAAATTTATCTTCAATTTTGGTGTACCCTGCCGTAACACCTTGCTCGATTTTCTTGTATCCGTCTACAACACCTTTTTCTATTTTCTTGTAACCAACTGTTACTGCTTCTGCAATTTGCTCAGTTGCTTTTATAATTTTCGATTTTGCCATATTGATCCTTTTTCCTCCAATCAGATTGATGCCGAGAAACAGCACGATGAGCCACACCGCCGTTCCCGTCAGAATATTGAATATTTGAATTTCCGTCGGTGTCAGTCCCGGAAAGGACTGAAGCATTGATCGCTGCATACTGTAAATAGAAACACACGCATCTACCAACGATATATTTCTAAGCGTCTTACTGACCGGCGATGCGGAATATTTTGCCTTTACCATTCCGATGATTGCAATTGTGATCTTCGTAAATGTGTAGGTTGCAATGGCAATCATAATGATTTCGTGGAAAGCCGTCCCCCGCTCTTTCACAGCAGCTAAGATATTCACACCTACAATACACAGCGAAAGCACCACCAATAAAATGCCCGTGATCCTTCTTGCGAAAAGCTCGGTATCATAATTTCCGTTTGCTTTTCGTTTGATTTGCACCACAGAAAACCGGGTCGTAGTAAGCACCGCATAGTAGGCGCCCACCGCAATAAACCACCAGGAATGTGCAAGAAATCCCAAAACACAATTGCCAACCGCATAGACAAAGTTGACGACAAGGCTCGTGTAAGGATTTTTTGCGATTCTCAGTAACCTCATTTGATGCCTTTAACCATCGGGATCAGGGCGATCAGCATAATGATACCCAGCAGGCCGATGAGTGTACCCCACACGATCCGCTCCCATACAAGGCACATACACATACCTACGCCCAAAACCAAAACGGCAGCAATGGCATAGAGAATACGCAGAACATTTTTACCGCTCATCTTGGGCAGTTGCCTATTTTCCATCTTGCACCAAATAAGCGCAGTAATAACACTTAACACAATACCGACACTGCCAAAAATGATACCCTCTTTAAAAGCATTCCACTCCGGAAGAAGCGCCATGCACATACCTAGTGCAAACAGCACGCCGCTGACGGTTCCCATAACCAGCGCAACAAAACTACTCTTTTTCATTTATAAATCTCCTTTCATTAAACCAACACTTGTTTTTTCTTGCAACCATAGTATAATATTTCTACAAAGGTAAAACAATCACCAATTTTGCAACAAGTGTTGGAATAATAGAGAGATGCTATGAACGTAAAGAATAACAAGCGACGCAAAGAATCCCAGGAAAAAATAGAACAAGCCTTTATTGAACTGCTGCAAAGCCATGAAATTAAGAACATCACCGTTTCTGATCTTATTAAAATGACGAGCTTGAATCGCAGTACCTTCTACGCCAATTATATTGATATCTTTGACCTAGCCGATAAAACCAGAAGGAAACTTGAAAACGAGTTCAGCAATCTGTTTGCGGATTATGATTATATGAGCGAGAATACCGGTGCGCTAAAGATGTTTACACACGTCAAGGAAAACCAGCTTTTTTATAAAACTTATTTCAAGTTGTGTTACGACGATAAGCACCTTGTGTCAGTGTACGATAGTAAACGAGCTGAAAAGGAACATATTGACAGCAACCTCAAATACCATATTGAGTTCTTCAGAAACGGCTTGAATGCGATTATCAAGCTGTGGCTTGCTGGCGGCTGCCAGGAATCGCCGGAGGAAATGGCACAGGTACTCAAACAGGAATACCGCAGAAGATAAACTTGGATTTTACGCACACTTTTCACCCTACTGGCGGTTGATTCCTCCCCACTCAACCACCGGTTCGTGGACTATTTGCCCCGGCTTAGCTATACTGATGGCGAAAGGAGGACACCAATGGATCAAGTAAAAATCGGAAAGTTCATTGCTGATTGCAGAAGAAAAGCAAATTTGACGCAAATCCAGTTGGCAGAAAAATTGGGCATCACCGACAGAGCCATTTCCAAATGGGAGACAGGCAAATCTCTGCCCGACTCTTCCATTATGTTGGAGCTGTGCGGTACTTTAGGTATCACCGTAAACGATCTGTTATCCGGGGAGGTAGTTACTATGGATAATTACAACAAAAACTTAGAAAACAACCTGCTTGAAATGGTCAAGCAAAAAGAGCAGGCGGATAAAAGGTTGCTGTCTTTGGAGATTATAATTGGCGCAATACTCTTGGCGCTTATGCTTGCTCTTATGGGCATTGCTTCATTTGTGCAAATGGAAGAGTGGTTGAGAATTACGCTTATTCTTACAGGACTGTTTCCGCTGGTTGCAGCAGCTCCGTTCATGATCAAAATTGAGCAGACAGCAGGCTACTATGAATGTGCCAAATGCGCTCACCGGTATGTTCCTACCTATAGCAGTGTGCTGTGGGCTATGCATGTAAACAGAACAAGATATATGCGCTGCCCTGAGTGTGGCAAGAAGTCCTGGCAGAAAAAAGTGCTGAGCAAGGAATAAATGATAAAGAGCCAAGCCGCAATGCGACTTGGCTCAAACTTTATTTAGAACATACCGCCGTTGTACTTTTTCTGTACCCGGACGATGGTGACTATTCCAACGATCAGACCGACTATCAAGACAACAACCGCACCCCACATAGCGCTCTCGCCGAACACTGCAATCGCTCCGCTAAGCGCCATTGCGGCTGCTATCACGGCCATGGCCTTGCCAAAGGCTTTGCCGTAGCCTGCTTTGTCTGTCACCTTAGTCTGGTGATAGTCGTGAATCAGATTGGTCTTTCCCTTGTAGATCAGCACCGCCGCAAGTCCAAAAATCACGGCCACCACGAACATAATGATTGCATATACGATCATTTCACTCTACCTCATAGATCCAGTCGATGATGCCGCCAAATTCTTTGATGTTGGTGTAGCCCAGCTTTACCAGGTCTTTTGCTGCCAGCTTGCTCCGACGGCCACTGCGGCAATAGACCAGAATTAACTGATCCTTGTCAGTCAGCACCCCTTCTGCTTTTTCCAAGATCTCGTCATAGGGAATCAGAATTGCACCGGGAATATGCTCTTCATCATATTCCTCCTGGGTGCGTGTATCCAGAATGATATAGCCTTCTTGACTGTCCATAATTTCCTTCGCCTGCTTTGCCGTGATATTCACGTATACCGCCTCCTGCTTGTTTTCTTTATCTTGCCCGCAGGCAGTCAACAACATCATCGCAAGGATTATCAAAATCGGTTTCTTCACGGTGTGTCACCTCTTAGCAATATTATAACACGCAAAAATGCTCCTTGCAACGGTTACACTTTGTGCGGTATAATGGACACAGAATTTCTGCAGGAGGACTTGTTATGCGTAAAAATTTTGGTGCAAAAGAAATGTGTTATCCCATGCCAGTGTTTATTATCGGCACTTACAATGAAGACGGCACGCCCAATGCCATGAATGCGGCCTGGGGCGGTGTGACGGAAGAAGCGGAGCTGACCATCTGCGTGGAGGCCGGCCATAAGACCGCTAAAAACATTCAGGCTCGTAAGGCCTTCACCGTGTCCATGGGAGCAGCCCAGTATGTAACGAGCTGCGATTATGTGGGTATCGTCTCCGGTAATAAAGAACCGGACAAGTTTGCCAAGGCAGGTTTCCACGCCACCAAGTCCAGGTTTGTAGATGCTCCCCTGATCGACGAGCTGCCTATGGCATTGGAATGTGAGATGATCTCCTACGACCCTGAGTCCTGCCGTTTGATAGGCAAGGTCATCAATGTCTGCGTGGATGAGACTTATCTGGATACCGACGGCAAGGTAGACGTTGCCAAGCTTCAACCCATCACCTTCGACCCGGTCCATCACAGCTATCTGGTCCTGGGCGAAAAAGTCGGCCAGGCGTTCCACGACGGCCTGACCCTCAAATGATTAGAAGCCCCGGCTAAGCCGGCTCTTCCCTATTCGGATTATTCGATTTCCAGGCGTCTTCCCTCAGGCAGGCGTCTTTCCAGCTTGGGCAAGGTCAAACGAAGCACACCGTCCACATATTTCGCCTTAATCTTGTCAGCATCCACACCGGAGATGTCAAAGCTTCTCTGGTAAGCACCGTAGGAGCGCTCCATGCGGATGACTTTGTCCTTCTTGTCCTTTTCCTCAACTTTGGATTTCCGCTCCGCTCGGACCGTCAAGGTATCATCACGGATGTCCAGTGTAATGTCCTTCTTCTCAAAACCGGGCAGGTCAGCCTCAAGCAGGTAGTGGTCGCCCTCGTCCGTCACGTCAGTGCGAAACTGGGACAGAGCAGAAGCGTTAAAGAAGCTGCCAAAGGGACCCGTAAAAAACGCCTTTTCAAACTCCTCCATCTCACGCCAAGGGTTGTAAATATCCTGATTTCTTCTGGTAAGTCCAAACATAATCATACCTCCATTATCATGATGATATTATATGCCGACTCGTTCAGGTCATACGGCAAGGTCGGCACTTGCCGAGCCTAGTACGCTTTTTGCTGATCAGCTTAGTCTTGCTTACTGTCTGTATTATAAGCGCTTTGAGCGCAAAATGTGTGACCATTTTGTAAACTTTTAGCACTCTATCGTCGAGAGTGCTAAAAGCTCATTTTGGGGAATTACACCCTGCCGAGCTGTCTTTTCCCCATTGCGAAAATGCTTCCAATATTTACAGCTTGCAAAATAGTTACAAAAGGGTTACAATCCAAATGTCTTCGCGAGACAAATACTGATAGGAGGTCTGCAGAATGTTTTTCTTTACTTGCAACACAAACTGCGGTTCTGACTGCGGTTCTGTCTGGCAGCTTCTGTGCCAGCTGTGCGGTTTCGGCTGCTAATGCAGTTTTCTGCGGTTCCACGGAAGCGGAACCGCTTTTTTTCTTTTTTAGGAGGTAACCAATGAAACGATTCAAAAATCTATTTCTCAGTTTTTTTCTGATTGTTCCAATGCTTGTGATCGGCGTATCTGCCGCTTCAACGACCCATACGGTCGCCCCCGGCGACAGCCTATGGAAGATCGCAGTGAAATATCAGGTAGGCCTGAGCGAGATCAAAAGTGCTAATCCCCAAATTCATAATTATGACCTGATCTACCCAGGTCAGGTGATCCAAATTCCTTCTTTGGATTCCACTGTCTCTGGCTACGAGCAGGAGGTCATCCGTCTTGTAAATGAAATCCGAACGGAAAACGGCTTGAAGGCCCTGACCTATGACTGGGAGTTAAGCCGTGTGGCCCGGTACAAATCCCAGGATATGAAGGATAACAAATACTTCTCCCATACAAGTCCTGTTTACGGAACGCCCTTTCAAATGATGAAAAGCTTTGGCATCTCTTACCGCAGTGCCGGTGAGAATATTGCTAAGGGCTATGCAACGCCCCAAGCCGTAGTGAACGGATGGATGAACTCCCCCGGCCATCGGGCCAATATTCTGAATGCAAGCTATACCCACATCGGCGTAGGCTATGTGCCCGCCGGCAGCTACTGGACCCAGATGTTTATCCGGAAATAATACCAGACAACTATAGTGTTCCCTTTTCCTGTTGGGGCACATAAAAATGAGATGCTTATCACAGCATCTCATTTTTCTTTAGAGGACCGCATAAACAAGCGCAGCGCAAAACATAAGCAGCAATGTTCCCAGGGTAACAAGCCCCGTCACTGCCCCCTTTTTACATGCATGATAGGTTTGCATATAATGAAAACGCCGAAAAACAGCACCGGCAATCAATCCAATGGGAGGAAGCAAAAATGATCCCACCGCAAACCATCGGCTCCCGGTGTCATGGACCGGCCTTTGCAAAATATGCTCCTGCTGAACCGCCGGTGCCGTTTCTGCCGCCCTCTCTTTTGAGGCAGAATCTCCAATGGTGACGGTCTTTAACGGCACATTTTTCTCCCGAATCGCCCGGTACTGACGGATCTCCTCAGAATTTCCAAACACGAGATGCCCCTGCCCAATATCGGTCAGCTTCGGTGCTTCCCGGCTGTAGTCATGGACGGATGGGTCATAGGTGAACAGCACCTTGTTCTTTTCCAGCTTAGGATCCGGGATAGGAATGGCAGAGATCAGGGACCGGGTATAGGGATGCAGGGGGTACTGAAACAGCTCCTCCGCCTCCGCGATCTCCACTATATCCCCTTTATAGATCACACCGATCCGGTCAGATATGAATCGCACGATGGACAGGTCATGGGCAATGAACAGATAAGTCACATCCTGCTCCTGCTGAAACTGCTTCATCAGGTTCAGCACCTGGGCCCGAATGGACACATCCAGCGCGGAGATCGGCTCGTCCGCAATTACCAGTTCAGGTTCCAAGACCATGGCTCTGGCTAAGCCGATCCGCTGCCGCTGCCCCCCGGAAAACTCATAGGGATACCGGTGCAGATGCTCCGGCAGCAGACCCACATGGCGGATCATCTCCTCTACCTTCCGTACCCGGTCCGCCTCATCCTTATAAAGATGAAAATTGTACAGACCCTCGGAGATGATATAATCCACCGTAGCCCGCTCGTTTAGAGAAGCTGCCGGGTCCTGAAATACCATCTGGATATTGCGAACCACTTGCCGCTCCAGTTGTCTTGATATTTTGCCGGAGATCCGCACCCCCTTGTACCGGATCTCACCGCCGGTACAGGGATTGACCCGAATCACCGCCCGGCCAATGGTAGTCTTTCCGGAGCCAGACTCCCCAACTAGCGAAAAGGTCTCCCCCCTGTAAACCGAAAAGCTGGCATTTTTCACCGCCCGGACCGCCTGCTCTCCCTTACCAAAGGTGATATCCACATTCCGCAGCTCCAGCAGGACCTCCCGCCCCTGTTCGTCTGCAGGTCCTGTTTCCGGGAGCCTTTTTTTCTGATTCTCCATGGCTTACGCCCCCTCAATACGAAATTCCTGCACCAGCTTCTCATGCAGGTTCTGAATCAGCGCCGGTTTTTCAATTTTGGGCGCTCTGGGATCCAGCAGCCAAGTCTTCGCAAAATGGGTATCGGACACCTGAAACATGGGCGGCTCCCGGAGGGTATCGATTTTCAGGCAGCAGGGATTTCTAGGGGCAAAGGGATCGCCCCGGATCTGATTGTATAACGACGGCGGCGTGCCAGAAATGGAATATAGCTTGGTATTCCGCTGGGCAAGCTGGGGCAGGCTGGACAGCAGTGCCCAGGTATAGGGATGCCGGGGATCATAAAAGATCTCCTCCACATTTCCCAGCTCCACCATCTGCCCGCTGTATAGAACGGCTACCCGATCTGCTATATTGGCCACCACCCCCAGATCGTGGGTAATAAAGATGATCGTATAGCCAAATTGCTTCTGCAGATCCTTCAGCAGCTTCAGGATCTGGGCCTGAATGGTCACATCCAGTGCTGTGGTGGGTTCGTCGCAGATCAGTATTTTGGGTTGACAGGAAAGGGCGATGGCGATCACAATCCGCTGACGCATACCGCCGGAATACTGAAACGGATAATCATCAAAGCGCTTTTCCGGCTGGGGGATCCCTACCTTTTTCATTATCTCCAATGCTCTGGCCCGGGCCTGCAGCTCAGAGCAATGCTGATGCTTTCGGATCACCAAGGTGATCTGCTTTCCAATGGTCAAAATAGGATTCAGGGAGGTCATAGGATCCTGAAAAACAGTAGCGATCCTGCCCCCCCGGATCCGTTCCCAATCCTTTGCCCGGCGGAGCGTACTTAATTCCACTGTTTTCTCATCGTGAAATGCAATCTTGCCCTGACTGATATAGCCGTTCGTCTCCAGCATACCGGCAAAGGTTTTGGTGAACACTGATTTTCCGGAACCGGATTCCCCTACAATTGCCACAGACTCATTTTCATAAAAATCCAGAGAGATCCCCCGGATGGCATGAAGCTCTCTGCCCCGAACCCGAAACTTCACATGCAGATCCTGTACCGACAGCAATACCTTCCGCTGTTCCATGCGCACCACCCTCCCTTCAAATTTTAGTTTATCGGGCTGTTTCGTACTACCTTTTGTAGGGCGGGGGCTTGCTCCCGCCGTTTAAAACAGCAGATCATCGAGCGGCGGGGGCAAGCCCCCGCCCTACAATGTCTGCGCTAAAACTGCCCGATAAATACAAATTTACACATGGGTCCTGGGGTCTGAAGCGTCCCCCAGGTTTTGTCCTACCACATACAGCACCACTGTGATCACCGATGCCACCGCCACCGGACTCCAGAACTCAAAGCCCCAACCGGGCGTGACCATGGCGCTCTGGGAAGATTCAATGAGCCGGCCCAGAGACATATCCTTTAATCCCATACCGATATAGGACAAAAACACCTCGTAGGAAATATAAGACGGAATTTCCGCTGCTATCAACGTCACAATTACTGAAGTCATAAATGGCAGGATATTGCGCACCGCCACACGCCACAGGGGTGTCCCCAGGCACCGGGATGCCAGATTGTACTCCCGATCCCGTATAATAATTACCTGCGTGCGGATGAAATAAGCAATAGCCAGCCAACCGGTGACTGTCAAGGCAAATACCATACTGAAAAAGCTGGCAGATAGAATCAGCACCACTACCGAGATCAACAGAATATAGGGTACGTTGGTCACAATGTTGTACACCTCTGTCATAAACGCGTCCACCTTGCGGCTAAAGCCCCAGATTGCCCCCACCGCTATGCCCACTGTCATATTGATCAGTGCGCACAACAGTGCCAGGGAAACAGAGATGCTTGCTCCGTACCACACCGCGTCAAAGGTGGACTGTCCCGAAGCACCGGTGCCAAGTATCCAGTGGATATTGTACCCAAATTTTTCCATTGCCGCCTGGGGATTTAAGTGCTTGGCTGTGGGATCCAGCAGGTTTTGATAAGGATCCACTGCCGGATCATAGCCGATCACCGCAGGATATACATAAGTGAATACAAGCACCACCGCCAGCAGTATGAGTGCTGCGATGTTAATTTTTTTTCGAAAAAACGCCCGGAACACCGACTGCCAGTAGGAATACCGGGGTGCTGTAATGATCTCGGATTCCAGCGCATCCCGGTCGATCCGGGCAAACAGCTCCTCATTGGAATAGTCCTTCATACCCTGTTACTGTTTCCTTTCGGTCAATTTGATTCGGGGATCCAACATGGACATAAGCCAGTCACCTAAGATCACAGAAGACACGGACAGCACAGCATAAAACAGCACCATGCCCACAATCACGCCGTTGTCGTAAGCATTAATCGCCCGTGTGAGCACATTGCCCGCGCCGGGCACCACATAGACCCGTTCCGTGATAATGGCGCCGGTCATAGCAAACAACACTGCCCCGGGAACGCCATGGGCAATGGGGATCACCGCATTTTTCAGAATGTGTCTTCGGAATATCTCCTTTTCGGACAGGCCCCCGGCCCTGGCAAATTTCACATAGTCCCCATTCATTTGATCGATCAGATACCGCCGCAGCCACTTCATCACATTTGCTGCCGCAGGCAAGACCAGTGACAAAATTGGCAGCACATACATAAGCCAGGTAGGCGACTCCATATCGAAGGTGGTGGGCAGTCCCAGCCTGCCGCCAATGGCTTTGAACAGAAAAATATACGCCAACGAGGGTACCGCCATAATAAACACGATATAAAACGAGCCCAGCCGGTCCGGCAGGCCGTTCTTTCTGCGGGCCATCCACAAGCCCAAGGGCACCGCCAGCACATAAGAAATCACTACAGCCAGCAGCCCGATGGCAAAGGAGTACCCCAACTTGGACAAGCCGGTTTTATTGGTTCGTACACCGGTATAGTCATCAATAAAATATTGCCCCACTGCAGCCGTGCTGTTTTCCAAGGACCCAGCCACATATCGGGCCGAGTGCAGATCATCCGCGCTGAGCTGGGTGACCCCACTGGGATAGGTTACATCCGAGTAGGCAAACGAGCCCTGGGAGGCTGTCAGTGTTTCCAGCACCTCCGTGCCGACGCTCACGCTGTAGGAGGTCCCCAAGTTCAAACGGATCAGATTCTGGTGGATAAATGGAAATCGGGAGTCAAAGTACAGCAAATACTTAAATTGGGTGCCGTTACCCATAATGGCAGGAGAAAACTTCTGTCCTCCGTAGGCCGGATCATACAAGGTAAAGGTCAGCCCCCGATCCGGAATATCCTCCTGTACATAATGAATACTATCCACCCCGATCAGCCCCGCAGCATACCGGATCAGCCGGCCCAGCACCGGTATATTCTTGTAGGCAAACAGCCGGGGCTCTCCCCCCTCCTTGTACTTCCCCGTTTTACTCTTCATATCCCCAGGCAGCCGCACCACCTGATAGCCCTCTGCTTCATAAAACTGCGTAAAGGCAGCGATCTGTTTTGCCGCTTCAGGACTATCCTTGACCGGCGTATCTCCAAACACTATCGCCGCATCATAGGCCTGCTCCGTCAAACTGCCCCCACGTACCTGTTGGCGCAGATATTCGGCATAGGGTATATAGTCCACATAGCCATATTTCTCCCACTGCTGCATTTTATAAACTTCCCTGCCGTTGCTTGCCTGCTTGCTGTAAACCGGATCTGCGGCAAACACCAGCTCTCTGTCCAGACAGGAATAGACCAATACCATCACAATTCCTACCACAATGATGACCGATAGCAGTCCCCGCAGACATCGGCCCAGCAAATATCTCCCCATCCCCATCACCCAATCCTTGTTATCTACCTTTCATTATGTAACGCCCTCATCATTTTATCCCAAAGCCGGCAAATTTCAGTTTGTCGGGCTGTTTTATTACGCCCGCTGTAGGGCGGAGGCTTGCTCCCGCCGTTTAAAACGGCAGATTATCGGGCGGCGGGAGTAAGCCCCCGCCCTACAATGTCTGCGCTAAAACAGCGTGATAAATACAAATTTGATATCCAGGCGGATGGGCCAGCCCATCCGCCTGGGTTTCTTACCAAAGGCCGATATTTTTGGTCATATAGCCCGCGTAATCAGGCAGCAGCGTGTCAAGATAAGAGGCCGGATCGCCGTAATCAGGACCCCATCCGGCGATATCGCAAATATCGTAGTTAGCCTGCGTTCCGTTGGTTACAAAATAGCCCGCGTTCTGCCACTGCCGCAAGTCTGTACCCGCCACCAGATTGATCACCACACAGCCGCCCAGCACAGTCTCGATGGACTGCTTGTAGGCATTGGCCCGGTTGGTGTAATACTCCACCGAAGCTGCATAAGGAAGATCCAGATAAATGGGGTTCTGCCGTGATATTTCGATCCCCACTGCGGCCAATTCCGTAATAGCCATCTGCAGCTCCTCCGCTGCGGCCTGCGGATGATACCAGCCGTCAAAGCCGTCAGAAGAACCCAGCCTATCATCCGCATCCTTGTCCCATACTTGCATAGTACCCCCATCCGCATCGATCTGGGCCTGAACGATCTGACCGTAGAAGGTTCCCGCCGGAAACATTACCGGCTGCCCGTTGATCATCATTTCCACATCCTCTGTCAGGGCAACAAAATTGCCGGGGGTATAGCCGTTTCGCAGGGATACATATTTTAAATCCTCGCCCACCACCTGGGCATTGTACGCACCCCGGTCGAGGGCAAAGGACAAGGCCCGTCGGAAATGGACATTATACATGGCAGCCTGGGAGCGAATCCTGGCTGCTTGGTCCTTCTGAGATACCACCGCGCCATCTGAAGCATTGGCGAAAGCGGAGCGGTTCAGATTGTAAAACGCCATATAAGTCGTCGCGTTGGTGCCAGCAATATAACCATAGCGTTCAAACCAGCTTTGCCCATTTCCCGCTGGCTCTTTCCGGGCCGCCTCCAGGGATGCCGCAGTCAGGGAACAGCCGTCCAACGTTCCCGATTTCATATCATTATAAGGTTTTACCACATCCTGGCCATTGTTAAACAGCCAGGTGATCGTCTTGATACGGATATTGTCCCTATTCCAATAGGCAGGATTGGCCTTGAACACAATGGTATTCTCAGATGTTGCGTTACTGATCAGATAAGGCCCGCAGTAGGCAATCCTGTCCGGGCCTTTCCCATAGGTGTAGCTTCCCGCGGAAGCATCAAAAGCACTGCCGAATTTACCGCCCTGGGCCACATAATACGCCCGGCACATGGGTGCAAATACACTATAGCCCAACATGGTCATAAAGTAAGAGGTAGGGCTTTCCAGGGTATATTCCACCGTATAATCATCCACAGCCCGCACGCCCACCTGAGAAAAGTCTGTAACCCGCCCGGAAATATAATCGTTAGCGCCCACGATCAGACTCTGCACCAGATATTCCATACCGCCCTGGGCGTCCATCATATGCTGCATGCCGGCCACAAAGTCATCCGCCTTCAGCTCCGCAACTTTCCGGCCCTGTGCGTCCACCCACTGTACTCCCTTTCGCAAGTAAAAGGTGTAGGTCAAGCCGTCATCTGATACCGCATGCCGCTCTGCCAATGCTGGCTGCAGTATGTTTTCCGAATCATACTCATATAACCCGTCATAGGTATTTACAATGGCATCGGCATCTACCGCATTGGAGCTGGCCAGCACATCCCAAGTCTCGGGGTCACTGGTATAACTCATTGTGTAGCTGTCCTTCAGGGTATAGCCCTGATCCAACAAATACTGCCTTGCCCAGCTCTCCCAAGTTCCGGTACCCTTCCGTTCCGCCCATTGGATACGCATGATGCTCCGATCCTCTGCCGTGATGGGCTGTGTTGCCACCAGTGCATTGTGATACCGATCCGAATCGTTGCCCCACAGTACAGAAGATGTGGTATTGGGAGCCATTCGTGAGACGGCATAATTACCGCCGGACGCACTCAAGGGCAGCATCACCGCCGCCTGCAAAAGCTGGGCTTCCGCAAGCGCCATCAGTGCATAACGCTCTGATATATTTTCTGTCTCCAGTGCCGCCTGATATACTTCATAAAAGCCGTTTAGCGTATCTGCATAGATTGCCTCGGAACGGCGGTCGTGATCTCCCGCCAGCGCGGCATAGGGATCCGTATACTGCAAACCGGGATCTGCTGTCTGCCCCTGCCGGGAGCCACAGCCGGAAACCGTAAACAAGCAGACTGCCAACGCCATGCACAGCCATCTTTTTCCTGTCATACCCATAACCTCCAGAAAGTCTATCTATACTTTCATATTTTCTCCTGTTTGCGTGCAAATATGCAAACAGAATAGGAGTGGGCATCCTTAACCTGCAAAAAGGGCAGATGAAACCCTTCATCCGCCCCAATGTCCGATATGCATTGTTTTAGGGCGTGTTGCAGTACTTTTGCAACACGCCCTTGTAAAACCTATTAAATTACGCCCTGCGCCATCATAGCGTCGGCTACCTTCAGGAAACCGGCCACGTTCGCACCGATCACATAGTTGCCGGGCATACCGCAGGTCTTGGCAGCCTCCTCCACATTGTGGAAAATATTGACCATAATGCCCTGCAAAATGCCGTCCACCTCGTCGAAGGACCAGCTTCTGCGGCCGGAGTTCTGGCTCATTTCCAGACCGGAGGTTGCCACACCGCCGGCGTTTGCCGCCTTACCGGGACAGAAGAGCAGCCCGCTGTCCTGCAGGTACTTAGTTGCTTCCAGAGTGGTGGGCATATTGGCACCCTCGGCTACCGCCATACAGCCATTGGCCACCAGCAGCTTGGCATCCTCCAGCAGCAACTCATTCTGGGTCGCGCAGGGCAGTGCCACATCACACTTGACACTCCAAACGCCCTTACCCTCGTGGTACTGGGCATTGGGACGCTGCTTGACGTACTCAGTCAGCCGGGCACGCTTTACTTCCTTCACATCCTTCAGCACATCCACATCGATACCGTCCGGATCATAGACCCAGCCGGTGGAATCGGAGCAGGTCACAGGCTTGGCGCCAAGCTGCCATGCCTTCTGAATGGCATAGGTCGCCACGTTGCCCGCGCCGGACACCGCAACAATCTTGCCCGCCAGCTCATGGCCGTTGCACTTGAGCATCTCCTGAGTCAGGTACAGCAGACCGTAACCGGTTGCTTCCTTCCGGGCCAGAGAACCGCCGTAGGACAGGCCCTTGCCGGTCAAAACGCCCTGGAACGCGGTGGTCAGCTTCCGGTACTGGCCGAACATATAGCCGATCTCCCGGGCACCTACGCCGATATCACCGGCAGGTACGTCGGTATCCGGTCCGATATACTTGGACAGCTCGGTCATAAAGCTCTGGCAGAACGCCATGATCTCCCGGTCGGACTTGCCCTTGGGGTCAAAGTCAGAGCCGCCCTTGCCGCCGCCCATTGGCAGACCGGTCAGGGAGTTTTTGAAGACCTGCTCAAAGCCCAGGAACTTCAGAATGCTCAGGTTTACAGAGGGATGGAACCGCAGGCCGCCCTTGTAGGGGCCGATGGCACCGTTGTACTGGACCCGATAGCCGTTGTTCACCTGTACCTGCCCCTGATCGTCCACCCAGGGAACGCTGAACAGGATGACTCGCTCGGGCGTTGTCAGCCGCTCCAGCAGACCGTTCCGGCGGTAAGCCTCCTCATTCTTCTCCACCACCGGCCGAAGGGATTCCAAAACCTCCTCAACTGCCTGATGGAATTCGGGCTGGCCGGGGTTCTGCTTTTTTACACGCTCAAGGATCTCGTCTACGTATGCCATAATTGGTTTCCTCCAATAAAAAAGATACATTCAGTTTAACAAAACAGCGTAAAAAATGCAAGTGCTAAAGGCAACAAATGCAGGAAAATTTCCCTAGTCCTTCATGTTCACATTTCACAATTGCCTTTTTAGGAAAAAACCCTATTTTTTGCAACAAAAAATTCCTGCTCTTTCATCAGCTTTCTACAGCCCCATACAGCGCAACGGTAAACTTATGCAGGGCCTTCTCCCGCTTGCGGTAAACACTGGACTGTTCCACCCGCAACTCCCCGCACAGCCGGTCCACGCTCCCCCGCTCCGGGTAGATATAAAACCGGTGCAGCACCAGCTTTTCCTCCGGTGTCAGGGCCGCCAAGGCCCGGTCTGCCGTGTTCAGCCAGGACTTTGCCTGCCGCAGCGCCGCTTCCAACTCCTGGCGGTGGACCATATTGCTCAAAAGCGCATCCTCCCGCCTGCTTCCGCTGCCCATGACCGGGGCTTTCTCCGGAAGCACCCCCCGCAAGGTGCAGGCCTCGTCCTCCAGCCGGGCAATCTCCTCCGGCAGATTTACTGCCGCCTGCCGCATGGCATCATAACGGCGCAGCTTCTCAATTGCTTCTTCCTTCCAATTCATAGAAACACCTCCTTTTTTGTCTCCTCCCACGCTCTGCGTACCCGGCACGGACTGCTGCACAGTTCCTTGGGACATACACAATCCTGGCAAGGGTCTTTCTTCAAATAGGCCCGCACCTGATGGGGCGCGGCATAATGCTTTCCGCCCACATTAACCCCCACCGGTTTTAATTCCGCCTGTTCCATCTGCCGACGGGGATAACTGTGGATCAAAGCCCAGCGGTCCAAAAACCATTGACGCCACGGCTTACAATTTTTGTTGTCGCACATTCTGGGATCCTGTACCCTGCTGCAGGACAAGCATGGACTGGGATACTTATACGCTTTCATTGGTATTCTCTCCTTTCCCACCGCATCGGCAGCACAGTACTCTCCCCGGCCGAAACACCTCCGCGCCGCAACGGCAACACCAGAATACAGGAATATCCCCCTGCGTATCCACAACCGGCCATTGGGGAGAAAGTCGGATCGGTCTGCGAAATCCGGGCCGTAAATACACCACATTGTTCCACACAAACACACCTCCTATTTTTCGTATGTACTTGTTCGTGTACTTTTTGCAGCCCTATATTAGTACTTGTTTGAGTACTTGTCAAGCCATATTACAGACTTTTGTTTGTTTTGCTGTACTTCTATGAGTACAAATGCGTCATTTCCTAACAATCTGCACAAAAAAACAGGCCCGGTCTCTGTACCGCGCCTTTGTGCTCGTTATAAGCTTCCAAATATCCGTTTGTTGCTGTGTTCTTGATAGCGTAGGGCGGGGGCTTGCTCCCGCCGCCCGATAATCTGCTGTTTTAAACGACGGGAGACAGCCAGCGCCCTACAATGTCTGCGCTAAAATTGTGTGATAAATACAAATTTGCCCATCTGCTACAAAAGTGTAAATCTATTTTTTTCGCTTTGAAGAACACCCTTTTTTCGCAGTTTGCTAATCTCAGCGGACAAGCCGCTGCGGTCTACCTCCAGATAATCCGCCAGTGCCTGTCGGTCATAAGGGATCGTAAAGCTGCTGCTGTTTTGCAGCTTCATCTGATTCATCAGATACGCCATCAACTTTTCCCGGGTGGAACGTTTTGAGGTAATTTGAATCTTTTGGTCAAATATCAAATTTTTACTTGCCACCAGATGCAACATATTAAAGATGATCTGATTATGGAATGTGCAGGCATTGCAGCAGCTTACAGTGATGCGCCGGGCCTCAATTAACAACACCTGGCTATTTTCATCCGCCACCACACTGACAGGAAGTGATGTAACTCCTGCATAGGCATAGGTTTCCCCGAATAGCTCCCCTGGGCCAATATGGGCCACAATACTGCGGTTTCCATAGTAGTCCTGTCGGACCAACTGTACCGCGCCGCTTAACACAATGCCCACCTGAACCGCCGGATCCCCCTCCCGAAGGATAATTTGCCCCTTGACCGCAGACAGCTTCCGCCCGCCCAAACAACCCAGCATACTAATGATATCCTCTACGCAGATCCCGGCAAACAGGGGGCATCGCTCCAAAACCGGATAAAAATCTTTCATAAATCTTCCCTTCTGTTGAAAATTCAACATACATTATTTTTCAAGTATAGTATGCTTAGCTCACAAAGTCAAGGAGGTGATGCCTATGTTCATGGAAGGCTGTCAAGGAAAACCCCGAACCCCTACGATCCAAGAAAAAGTCTGCCCCCAATGCGGCAGCATAATTGAGCTTTTTTCCATTGACACGCAGATGGCCTGCGAAAACTGCGGTTTTGTGGCCTATAACGACACCTTAAGCTGTGTTCAGTGGTGCCAGTACGCACGCAAATGTGTAGGCGATGAAATGTATGAACACATGATGGCAATTGCCGCGCAGCAAAAGCGCCAAAAGGAGGATAGAATACATGATCAGAAGGATCATTCACATCGATAAAGAAAAATGCAATGGCTGCGGTCTTTGTGCGGATGCATGCCATGAGGGAGCCATCGGTATGATCGACGGAAAGGCCACCCTGCTCCGGGAAGACTATTGTGACGGTCTGGGGGACTGCCTGCCTGCCTGTTCCGTAGGTGCCATCTCCTTCCAGGAAAGGGAGGCCCCCGCCTATGACCACGCCGCAGTTTTGGCCGCCAAAAAGACAAACGTAGCACCCCCCGCCCAGGAAGCTGCCAGCCAGCTAAATAACTTTCCGGTACAGCTTAAGCTGGTGCCCGTAAATGCCCACTGGTTTGACGGTGCGGATTTATTGATCGCTGCCGACTGCTGCGCCTATGCACACGGAGGCTTTCACACCCGCTTCATGCAGAATAAGGTAACCCTGATCGGCTGTCCTAAGCTGGATGCGGTGAATTACACAGAAAAGCTGACCCAGATCTTCACAAGCAACAACCTGCGCAGTGTTACCGTCACCCGTATGACTGTCCCCTGCTGTGGCGGTCTTCCTTACGCTGTGCAAAAGGCTCTGGAGCAGTGCGGCCAGCATATCCCTCTGCACATCATTACCATCTCCCCTGATGGGCAAATCGTGGACCAAGAATAGACCGTCTGCAAATTTGTATTTCTCGGGCAGCTTTAGCACAGCTAGTGTAGGGCGGGGGCTTGCCCCCGCCGCCCGATAACCGATTGTTTTAAACGGTGGGAGCAAACCCCGCCCTACAATGCGTGATGCGGAACGGAGCGACAAACCGGAATTGAACCACGCACCATAGGAAAGCTCTGTGCCCGGCCCAACCCCCGCGCCGGGGCTGCCCTT